>JAISRJ010000189.1 GCA_031273705.1 Clostridiales bacterium | reverse complement strand
CAAGAGCCTTGCGTAATTTTGGATGGAGGTCATAATCCGCAGTGCGTGCGGTCCATCGTCTCAAATCTGCAACAATATTTTCCCGGCCGAAAGGCCACATTTCTGTTTGGCGTCATGGCCGACAAGGACTATAACCAAATGTTAGAGATAATCCTTCCCCACGCGGAGCGAATCATTGCCGTAGCTCCGGACAATCCCCGGGCTATACCCGCCGAACGTCTGGCAAAGTACATACAATTGAAGGGATTCGCTTACGTTACTCCGTGCGGCGGTATTGCCGAAGGAATTGAATATGCCGTAGGCACTGTACGAAAGGAAGATGTTATCTGCGCGTTCGGCTCATTCTATATGGCCGGCGCAATTAGAAGTTATTTTGGTCTTAGTTGAATCATTTTCGCTAAAGTAAGGATGGCGCGCGTAAAGTGCCGATGTATGGAATGTCCATATTGCGCGCCATTTGACTCTGAAAAAACTTCCTTGTAATTAACATGCCTGTATTCTCTCTTGCAAATTTCCCAACCTGTGATATAATTAAATAAACGGTCAAGGGAGTCGCGCATGTTATTTTTTGCGGGTTACGATTATTTTATAAATAGGGAACATTAACCATAACAATAGAGGCGTTGCTTTTGTTGTTATTTTTTTGCGCGGGTGGAAAACATACATTATTATCTCGCTTCTTTTTTTCGTTTATTTTGTGGAACCGCTATAGTGGAGGGGAAAGTAGTATGGCAATCGACGAATTGATTTATAGAATTAAATATTTGCGTAACCCGTCGGTAGTTGGCTTGGATCCGGATTTAGATTTTTTGCCGGATTGTGTTTGGGATTCCGACGCCTCGGATTTAACAAGCGCGAGTCAAGCGATTCTGCGTTTTAATTGTGAGATAATTGACGCGGTTTATGATATTGTACCCGCTGTAAAACCGCAGATTGCAATGTACGAAAGGTTTGGCGCGAATGGCGTTAACGCGTATGCCGACACTATAAGCTACGCGAAGGCCAAAGGATTATTAATAATTGCGGACATTAAGCGCGGAGATATAGCATCTACCGCCGATGCCTACGCGGACGCGCATTTAGGGAGGGTAAATATAAAGGGGATGAGAACGCCGGTATTCGATGTCGATTTCGTCACGGTAAATCCCTATCTGGGAGAAGACGCAGTCGCGCCTTTTATAAAGTCTTGCCGTAAGTATAACAAAGGCGTTTTTGTTCTTGTAAAAACTTCTAACCCGGGGTCAGGACAAATTCAAGATCTGCAAGTCTTAAATCAAAAAGTTTCTGATTTTAAAGATTCTGGTTCAAAAGAATCTGATTTAACTAAATCAATTTCATTATATGAGCATGTGGCGGCTTTAGTTTCGGAGTGGGGGAGGGACTTGATCGGTGAATCCGGTTATAGCGCCGTTGGGGCGGTCGTCGGCGCGACACATCCGAAACAGGCAAGGCGGTTGAGAGAAATAATGCCTCACACCTTCTTTTTGGCGCCGGGTTATGGCGCACAGGGCGCAAAAGCCGCTGACTTGGTAAAAGGATCCATAGTAAATAGTTCGCGCGGAATAATAGCGGCTTATAAAAACCCAAAGTACAAAGATAAATTTGGGCCGGAGCAGTTTGCTAAAGCCGCGCGAGCTGCGGTTCTTGAAATGAGGGAGGATTTGCGTTGCCTAGAGATTTAAGCATAAAAAAAGTTTTGGTTATCGGGTCGGGCCCAATAATCATCGGGCAAGCGGCGGAATTCGACTACTCTGGTACTCAAGCTTGCCAAGCTCTGCGGGAGGAGGGTGTGGAAGTGGTGCTGATAAATTCTAATCCCGCCACTATAATGACCGATTTTGGGATGGCTCATTATACATATATCGATCCTCTTACAGCCCAATTCGTTCAAAAAGTAATAGCAAAAGAACGTCCGGACTCGGTTATCGCGGGTATGGGCGGCCAAACGGGACTTAACCTCTCCGTAGAACTTTATGAATCCGGTGTATTACAAAAATATGGTGTTCGGGTTATAGGTACCTCTATAAAATCCGTTAAAGAGGGCGAGGACAGGGAGAGCTTCAAAAATCTGATGGAGCGAATTGGGCAGCCGATTGTCAAAAGTGACATTGTAACGGATGTTGACGACGGGGTGATGTTTGCCGAAAACATAGGATACCCTGTTATAGTGCGCCCGGCCTATACTTTGGGTGGAACCGGCGGCGGCATAGCCGAAAATGAAAATGAATTGCGTGATATTTTATCCCAAGGTTTACATTTAAGTCGTGTTGGGCAGGCGCTGATTGAACGAAGCATAAAAGGCTGGAAAGAAAAAGAATATGAAGTAATGCGCGATTCAGCCGGTAACTGCATTACAGTCTGTTCCATGGAAAACGTTGACCCCGTGGGCGTTCATACCGGCGACAGCATAGTGGTGGCTCCGGCGCAAACTCTCTCTGACAGAGAATACCAAATGCTGCGCCATGCCGCTATAAGAATTATAAATGAAGCGAAGATTGTTGGGGGCTGCAATATTCAATTCGCTTTGGATCCGTATAGCTACCAATACGCGGTGATAGAGATTAACCCTCGCGTGAGTCGTTCGTCGGCGCTGGCTTCTAAGGCCACCGGCTATCCCATAGCGAAAGTTGCGGCTAAGATTGCTCTGGGTTTTAATCTGGACGAAATAAAGAACGCCGTAACCGGCAAGACAACCGCGTGTTTCGAGCCGTCGTTGGATTATGTGGTTTTAAAGATTCCCAAATGGCCGTTTGACAAGTTTAGATTCGCGAAACGCACATTAGGTACAAAAATGATGGCGACTGGAGAAATCATGGCGATTGGAGGCAGTTTTGAGCAGACATTTTTGAAAGGGATTCGTTCTTTGGAAATCGGGCAGTACAGTTTGGAATTAAAATCCTCTAAAAGCAAATCAATAAACGAGCTAAAGAGGACGATCCGTACCCCCGACGATGAACGGATTTTTGATCTTGCCGAGCTGTTGCGCCGTAAATATTCGCTGGAAGAAATTTGCGATATTACTGGCATGGATCCATTTTTCATCCATAAGATAAAGAATATTGTCGATTGGGAAGAAGAATTAAAGACTCTAAAACTCGCGGATTTAACCAAAGAGAAGCTGCTGTTTTACAAGCAAAAGGGATTTTCTGATAAGGCGATAGCGGATTTTATTGATTCAACTCCGCCTGAAATTTACTCTTTAAGAAAAAAATGGACTATAAATCCAATATATAAAATGGTTGACACTTGCGCCGGAGAATTTGAGGCTGTTTCCCCATACTATTATTCAGTATATGGGGATGAGGAAGAAAGTTTTCCATCGGATAGAAAGAAAGTTTTGGTTATTGGTTCCGGGCCTATCCGCATAGGGCAGGGTATAGAGTTTGATTATTGCTCGGTGCAGAGTGTATTGTCTTTAAAAAAGGCAGGTATTGAGACTATTATAGTAAACAATAACCCGGAAACCGTCAGCACGGATTTTGACACGGCCGATAAGCTGTATTTTGAGCCGTTGACCGAGGAAGACGTACTAAATGTTGTGGAAAAAGAGAGACCGGACGGTGTAATTTTACAATTTGGTGGGCAGACCGCGATAAAGCTTGCGAAATTTCTACGAGAAATGAATATTACCATTTATGGAACAAAGCCGGAACAAATTGACATTGCCGAGGATCGAGAAAAGTTTGACGCTTTGATGGAAAAATTGAATATTCCCCGTCCCAAAGGCAAGGCTGTCTGGAATGTGGAAGAAGGGGTTGAAGCCGCCGATATATTGGGTTTTCCGTTGTTGGTCAGACCCAGCTATGTGTTGGGCGGGCAGGGGATGGAAATCACCTATGAGCAATCACGGTTGCATGACTATCTGCAACGCGCGTTTGAAAAAGATAAAAAGAACCCGGTATTGATTGACAGCTATTTAGAGGGGCTGGAAATAGAGGTTGACGCTGTTTGCGACGGAAAAGACGTGCTTATTCCTGGAATAATGGAACATTTGGAGCGAGCCGGCGTGCATTCAGGCGACAGTATTTCGATTTATCCGCCGCAAAATTTGTCTATTTCCACAAAACGGCGAATCTTAGAAATAACGACGCGAATCTCGCTGGCTCTGGAAGTCGTGGGCATGATAAACATTCAATTTGTGGAATACAAAGGCGAGCTATATATAATAGAGGTAAATCCACGCTCATCTCGCACAGTGCCATATATTACAAAAGTAACGGGGGTGCCGATTATCGAATTGGCGACCAGGGCAATGACCGGGGAAAGCTTGGGCGAGCTGGGCTATGGGGTAGGATTGTATCCCGAAGCGAATAAGGTCGCCGTTAAAGTGCCTGTGTTTTCTACGGAAAAATTGCCTTTGGTTGAAGTTTCTTTGGGTCCGGAAATGCGTTCGACCGGGGAGGTGCTGGGCGTGGGAAAGACATTGAACGAAGCTTTGATAAAGGGCTTTATAGCGGCAAAGATTCAAATACCTACGCATGGCAGCCTTGTCTTGGCGACGATTCGCAAGCGGGATCAACAAGAGTTTTTGCCATTGGCAAAAAGATTTAACAGATTTAATTGCAAATTTATAGCTACCGAAGGAACCGGTCGGGTTTTGAGAAATCAAGGGATCCGCGTTATGGAAGTAAAAAAAATCAGCGAAGGCGTCCCTAATATCTTGGATATTATCCGAAGCGGACTAATCGACCTAATCATAGATATACCCAGTAAGGGGAATAACATTAACAGTGACGGATTTAAAATTCGTCGCGCCTCGACGGAAAGCGGCGTCACTGTAATGACTTCCTTGGATACTGTAAGGGCGTTGCTGGATGTGATGGAGTCTAAGCTAAAGACAGAGGATTTGGAAGTTGTGGCAATCGGCCATTAAAAACACCGGATTACGTCTGATGCAGCTAACTTAAATGTAATTGCCTTATCAGTGTCATACCACTGGTCCCTGAACGAATCCGGCTTTTCGTTCAGGGACTTTTGCACACAAGGACTTTTGCACACAGGAACTTTTGCACACAGGGACTTTTGCACACAGGGACTTTTGCGCGTTGTAAAACGTTGCGATCTATAGTATGATAAGAGAGTAAGCTTTAGATATAGCCCGGATTATAGAATCAACAAGAGGAGGGATTTATGTTTGAGTATAATAAAAAAACCAATCTTTTAGAACGTCGTGAAACTATATATCAATTGCAGGATGTAAGCGAACCTAATCTGTATCGCAATCTTTTTACTTACAGTGAAATTCCCAAAGTCGCTTTTAACCATCGAATAGTGCCCATAGACATGCCGGATGAAATCTGGATAACAGACACAACTTTTCGTGATGGGCAACAGGCTCGTGAGCCTTTTTCCACAGAGCAGATAGTACATATATATGATTTACTGCATAAACTGGGGGGACCCAACGGTATTGTGCGCCAATGCGAATTTTTTCTCTACACAAAAAGGGATCAAGAAGCAATCCGCAAATGTATGGAACGCGGATATGATTATCCGCAGATTACGGGCTGGATTCGCGCGTCGGCTAAGGATTTTGAATTAGCGAAAAAAATGGGTGTTAAAGAGACCGGTATTTTGGTCAGCTGCTCGGATTATCATATTTTTTTAAAAATGAAAATGTCACGAAGAAAGGTTATAGAGCATTATCTATCTATTGTAAGGGATTGCATTTCTTATGGAATCCGTCCGCGATGCCATTTTGAAGATATTACGCGCGCTGATTTTTACGGCTTTGTTGTGCCGTTCGCTATGGAATTGATGAAGCTTATGGAAGAAACCGGCGTCCCTATAAAGATCCGCGCTTGTGATACGATGGGGTATGGAGTTACTTATCCGGGAACGGTTCTTCCGCGCAGTGTACAGGGGATTATATATGGCCTGCGGCATCATGCGGGCGTGCCTCATGAATTGTTGGAGTGGCATGGGCACAATGATTTTTATAAGGCAGTGACAAACGCCTCTTTTGCTTGGCTGTACGGCTGTGGTGGAATCAACTGTTCTCTTTTCGGAATAGGGGAACGCACGGGAAACACCCCGCTCGAAGCTATGGTTATGGAATACGCTCAGCTTAGAGGCGGGCTGAATGGAATGGATACAACCGTTATTACAGAGCTTGCGGAGTATTTTGAGAATGAGATTGGATATGTTATTCCATCCATGACTCCATTTGCGGGCAGGGATTTTAATGTCACCCGCGCGGGCATACATGCTGATGGTATGTTAAAAAACGAAGAGATATATAATATTTTCGATACTCAAAAATTTCTAAATCGCCACAGTCATGTAGCGGTTTCCAGTACATCGGGTTTAGCGGGGATAACTCATTGGTTTAATCAGTATTATCAGTTGACGGGCGACGATGTAATCGACAAGAAACATCCGGTGATTGAACGGATTAAAAACTGGGTGGATACACAATATGCAGAGGGTCGTGTTACGTCCATCACAAACAGCGAATTGGAGCGCGTTGCGGATGAGGCTATTAAACATTTTGTAGAGTAGAGGAGAAAAGCAATGGAAAAATTATCGGTCGCTAAACAGAAGTTTGAGAAGATTTTATTAGAGCAACTTGGGCGAATAGAGCGTATGAAGTCGGATAACGCGCCGACGGATTATCGGTCGTTGGAAAGTATTATTATCGGAATCGTGGGCGGCGACGGCATCGGGCCTGTTATTACCGAACAGGCGAAGAGGTTGATGGAATTTCTATTGAAGGATGAAATCGCCGCCGGAACTGTTGTTTTACGCGTTATAGAGGGTTTGACTATTGAAAATCGCGCCGCGGTCGCAAAGGCTATACCTGACGACGTGCTGGCGGAACTTATGAAATGCCATGTGATTTTAAAGGGACCTACTACTACTCCAGAAGCGGGATCACCGTGGCCGAACATTGAAAGCGCCAATGTTGCAATGCGGAAGGAGCTGGATTTGTTCGCGAATGTGCGTCCTGTGAGGGCGCCCGAACAGGGGATAGATTGGACGTTTTTCAGGGAAAACACCGAAGGCGCCTATGCGGTGGGCAGTAAAGGGTTTGAGGTTGACGAGAACTTGGCTGTGGATTTTACGATTGCCACAACGCAGGGTACCGAAAGAATCGTTCGCGCCGCTTTTGAATATGCCAAGGCGAACAATAAAACCCGTGTGACCGCCGTTACAAAGGCGAATGTTATTAAAACGACAGACGGCAAGTTCTTGAGGATATGCAGAGCAATCGCGAAGGAATATCCCGGAATTAGTTTCGATGAGTGGTACATAGATATAATGACCGCAAAATTGATAGATCCTAAGCGGCGTAAGGGGTTTCAAGTGTTAGTTCTGCCTAATCTGTACGGGGATATTTTAACGGATGAAGCCGCCGAGTTTCAAGGCGGAGTGGGAACGGCGGGGAGCGCGAATATTGGGCGGAAATACGCAATGTTTGAGGCAATACATGGTTCGGCGCCGCGCATGGTAAAAGAAGGTAGAGAAGATTACGCGGATCCGTCCAGTATTATGCGTGCGGCCGCAATGCTTATGAGTCATATTGGATTCGAGCGGCAATCTGAGCGATTAAATCGGGCGTTAGATGATTGCATGAAAGAAAGAGCGATAGAGATAACCGGTCGTCCGCTGGGAGCCAGCGTGTATGAGTGGACAGAGTATGTAATGAAGAAGTTATAGCAATTTTCCGCTTCCTCTTTTGGCTTGCTTTGTGAAACGGCTATAAGGGCGTGGCATTGGACTTCGCCCGACTACCGGACAAGGGCGGAAGTGCTTAATAACGCATAAGAGCAAACTTTGACGCGGTAAATTAAATTTAATTGTGATAGATCGGTGTCCTAAATCATATATTGAATTGTACCCATACACTTTTTTATAGGAGGTAAGGATGGAGCAGTACGACATCTATCGCGATATAAGCGAACGCACAAACGGGGATATATACATAGGGGTTGTCGGTCCGGTCAGAACGGGCAAATCCACATTTATTAAGCGCTTTATGGACCTTATGGTTATCCCAAACATCGAAAATACATACGGCAAAGAACGCGCCAAGGATGAACTTCCGCAGAGTGCGGCGGGTAAAACCATTATGACCACAGAACCGAAATTTGTACCCAGCGACGCCGTCGAAATAAAGCTGGACGACAATCTTTCATTCAAAGTTCGCATGATAGACTGTGTGGGTTATCTGGTACCAAGCGCTCTTGGTTATATGGACGGCGAAGAACCCCGCATGATCTCCACGCCCTGGTCGGAGGATAAAATTCCATTTGTGGAAGCGGCGGAGACAGGCACACGCAAAGTTATCACCGACCATTCCACCATCGGTTTCGTTATTACTACGGATGGCAGCATTACGGATATTCCTCGTGAGGATTACATAGAAGCTGAGGAGCGCGTTATTCGCGAACTTCAAAACATTAATAAACCATTTGTAATATTGCTTAACACCGTAAAACCTTATGCTCCGGAAACCGATAAGATTTGCGCCGACTTGACGGCAAAGCATGGCGTTCCGGCAATTCCGGTCAACTGCGCCCAGTTAAAGTCCGAGGACATTTGCGGGATAATGGAGAAATTATTGTACGAATTCCCGGTAAAAGAAATAAAGATCAACTTCCCCAAATGGATAGAAACCTTATCTTTAGACCACTGGTTAAAGAAGGAAATACTCAGTGCCCTGAAGAATTCGCTTACAGATATTTTCAAGCTGCGTGAGCTGAAGGATACCACAAGGAATATAGAAATAAACGACTATGTAAAGAGAGCATATGTAGAAAAGATTTTGTTGGGTGAAGGATCCGCAAAAATAGAAGTAACCGTGGACGACAGTCTGTTCTACAAAATACTAAGTGAAACCACAGGTATGGATATCGCGGGTGAGTATCAGTTAATTTCTATTATAAAGGTGCTCTCCGAGGCTAAACGCGAATATGATAAAGTGAAATACGCTTTGGAGGAAGTAAAACATAAAGGTTATGGCATTGTAACCCCGGTTCTGGATGAAATGAAGCTGGAAGAACCTGTAATTGTGAAACACGGCTCAAAATATGGGGTGAGGATAAAGGCAAGCGCCCCCAGCATTCATTTGATTCGAGCGGATATAGAAACGGAGATTTCACCGATTGTCGGCACAGAAAAGCAGAGCGAAGATTTGATAAACTATCTTAACAACGAGATGGCGCAGGATCCTTCCAATGTTTGGAATTTGAATATGTTTGGAAAGTCCATGTCAGACATGGTTAAAGACGGATTGCAGAGTAAGCTGTACCGCATCCCCGACGATTCTCAGATGAGATTACAGGAGACCTTGCAGAAGATGATAAACGACGGCTCCGGCGGATTAATTTGCATTATACTATGAATGGTCGGACACACCCAAAGCTCGGTTTTCTTCCGGGCTTGTTTTTTTTAGGTTATCAGTTATCTCAGTCAGAGCGGCTTGGCACATTAACGGGATAACTTCCGCGGGCAATCGGCGATGATAATGGCAAAGGAGACAAGGGAGGCAACGTTCCGGGTACTGTAAATTTTGGCAAACTGGAATTGCTATAGCTTCTTGTTTTGGGGATTCGCGGTGGTTTGCTGACTTCCAGAGCCGCCATATATTCCGTCTTGTATAAAAACGCGATTTCCTATATAATTGTGAAGGATTTTCAATATTTTTCAGCAGATGGATGAACTTCTAAGGGAAGGGGGATTGATTTTTATTGAACGAGATACACGAATTTCTTAAAATAAGAAGAATATTTTTTCTTCCAATATTAATAATGATTGCTCTATCGGGGTGCAAATCCAAATATTTAATTCCCCACGAAAAGGATTTTTGGCAGGCCAGAGCGGCAGAATACTTGGTACCTCGCCAAACGGCGGACTCAAATATGCAATTCGATTTCTATGTACAGGCGACTTCATACATGAACGGATTTGCTGCTCATAAAGATTCTATGTTAGCGGAAATTTTATCAACCGCCTCTAAATCAGCCAATACATTGACAGATAGTAAATCAAAATCATATTATAGGTTTGATGTAAAAAACT
The DNA here is from genome assembly GCA_031273705.1 of Clostridiales bacterium. Taxonomy (GTDB): domain Bacteria; phylum Bacillota; class Clostridia; order Lachnospirales; family WQUN01; genus JAISGK01. Next base: position 10,856 of record JAISRJ010000189.1, on the reverse strand, counting down.
ATGACACCAATAACGGTTTTGAACCTTACCGAATAACTGAAAGCGTGTATTTATCGGATGCCTCAAAACTTAGGCGGGATACAACCGGTTTTTATTCTGTAGAATGGTATTTTGAACAGCCGGGGCGTGGAGCGGAGCTTTACAAAGAATATTATGAGGATATTGTCGATAAAAACCCGGAAAGAATCTATGACGAAACAGGTTATTATTTATTTGAAACCCTCAAATACATAAAAGAAGATAGCGTTTCAGTTATTTTTACAGACTTGGTAGACTCGAAGTTTGAAACAGATAAAGCCATAGATTGGCTTACCGACTATCTTTCTAAGGACACCAATAATGCCGTCGGTGTTCTGGCGCGCAAGATTCCGTTTGATGGACCGGTTTATACCGTTATCGGCGAGCATTATTATGAAAATCATTATAACTCGGACGACGACGCCGGAGGCGGCCGTCCATTCTACATTTTAGTTTTGGGCGGCGTTTATAACGTAGAGCAATATTTTGATGAACTGAAAATGTCCCTTTCAAATGCCGGTATTGACTGCGAGTCAATAGTATTTAACGGAAAAAAATCCGACGCTCCGCCCGTAATGAACTATGTAAACGGCAATGATTTACCTTCCGAAGCTGTGGAAGCCGTTATTAATGTGGGCACTTGGAACAGCAGACCTTTGCGAATGCTTTCAGAACAGCAGTCTGTTTTGCTGCAGGCGACGGAGCGGGACGTACTAGATTTCTCAGATTCGCTGTGTTTGGAAATAAACCCGAATATGAAGGTTGAGAATACTGTCGAGCTGCCTCTTAATTTGCCTTTGCGTGGTTTTAAGTTTTGGGGCGGCGATTATATCACTAGGAATTTATCAATTGAAATTTCTGCGGACGTATCCGTCAAGGCGGGCGGCGACGAATACGAATGGCTGAACGTCGAAGAACCGGAAAAAATTGCCGAAGGCAGTACGGCAATCGTATCAGAAGAAAATGATTCTATTAAGCTAAATCTGCTTCTAAACAAATCCGAGCTTAGAGAGGCGGCTCCTTCAAATTCCGGATGCAGGTTTAAAGTAGCGGCACGCATAAAAAACAATGTGGCTTATATAAAACCCGAATGGATAAATCAATACTTATATGACGGGGTATATTCCAATATAGAAAGTGACAATTTGGAGTTATTCGGCAGCTATACGCAAGCGGCTGTCAGCGATTTATTTGACCGGCTGATCCGCGCCGCCGAAAATGCCGACACACAGAATAACACCATCGCCAATCTGCTGCTGTACTTGATTTATTAGTTATGCTTATTTTACTACCAGAAAATTTTTTAAGGAGACGATGGTCTTGAAGTCAAGACAATGGATTGTTTTTATAGCTATTTTCTTGTTATTCGGCGGAGCGGCGTTCTTGTCCGGATACTTGGCGCAAAATTCCGCTGTAGTCTATTTCTCCAAAAACGACATCTTTGGAGATTGGGCAAACACTAACCAACTGATTTACTTTTTGATTGCCTTCGTCGCTTTTTGGGTCGCCTTTCCTTTTGTATATTGGTGCCGTTGCACAAACGCTAACTGGTCTAAACGCAAAAGAAAATTCGGCCTCATGACTTTTTTAGCTATTCTGGTCTGCGTAATTATAGTCGCGATCGGCAGTTTCCTCTGTAATTTTTTTAATCCGGTCGAATCTCACGACTACTTGTTGTTTTCCCATTTGCTTCACTTATCCACTATACCGATTGGTTTATTTATCGCTTTAATATTCACACTGCTTATAAAACCAACGGCGGACGGAATCAAATTCTGATTAGGATTAAATATCAAAAATTAATTTTGATATTTCTAAAAATGAAGGAGGTTATTGTGGCTGATACCAACTACATAATCGCAATCGGCGGAACTGGCGCTCGTGTGGCGCGCGCTCTCATTCATATTTGCGATTGCGGGCATTTGAATATTAAAGAAATAAAACTACTCGTAATCGATCCGGATACAAAAAACGGCAGCAAATATGAATTACAGAGAGTGCTGGAACTTTACGAATCTTGCCGGTCTGTATTGTTTAATGAAACCCCCGATGAAAGCTGCGCCATGTTCAAACCAAAAATTTCAAAGGCGCTGTCCGGCAATAGGTTCGCCAACGAGGAATGGTGTGTTTCTCCTGTGCAAGGCGCTCCGGGTCAAGTAGCGGGCAATAGCGAGTACCATCTTAACGACTATGTAATACATGAAAATATCCCCGTGGCAGAGCACTTCATGAAGGCTCTTTACAGCCGGGAGGAGTACGAAGACAAAAACATGTACGACGGATTCTTCGCTCATCCCTCAATCGGCGCGCATACCTTCGCTCGGTGGTTGAATAATTCCCCCGAATTTGCGTCTTTTTTAGCTGGCATTCAAGAGGCGTTGCACAAAGGCAATGTAAAAATCGCTATCGTTGGATCCTCGTTCGGCGGTACCGGAGCTTCCGGATTTACTAATGTCGCCCGCAAGATTCGATCTTTTGCGGACGCTCTGCAAGGCAAAGGCAATAATAAGGTAATCATTTCCGGTGAGTTTTTTCTGCCATACTTTATTTTTTTACCGACCGACGATAAAAATGAGGAGATTCCCCCCGACCGGCGCATAGATATAGACGAGTTTCTAAAAGCGGCAAAGAACGCGGCGGCCTTCTATTCAGATACAAACGCGTCCGATGTTTTTGACAGGGTAACGGCTTTGGGGACGCCGGGCAGCGGAAGTGTAAGAATCGTTCGCAATATTTACGCGGATAAAGGAGAGCGTCAGGATAATTGGCCACATATGCTGGAAGTTTTTGGGGCGTTGGAGATAAAAGGCTTTTTGGAGGAAGAAGACAGCGCGTGTATTAACAACGATACTCCGGTATGGCGGGGAATAGGCGTGGACCAAACGAGCTTTAACAATATTACATGGAATGATTTACCACATTCCGGCGGAATGAGAGATCTGCTAAATAAATTTCTTTTATACAGTTATATATATGTGCCGGCAGTGTTGGATAAGTTTATCGCGAGAGGCAGTAAAAATTATACATTAAAGAATTATCGTAATGAAGGCAGACATTTTTCCCCTATCAATCGCAGACCTTTTACAAAAGTTAATCTGTTCGGTCAGTCTACGGATTGGGATATTGCTTTTGACGAGGACGCGATTGAAAGATTTATCAATTTAAATCATTATTTCTTCAAACACTCTCAATGGCTTTGCAGATTGTTCAGCGAATTTGAGCATGATCCCAATAAGGGATATGGCGATCCCTTATTTACTTCATTGATAAACCGAGACATACTACTTCATAGAGCGACTAATCCCTGGAACACATCCATCTACCATGACAATCTGGGCAATAGATTTATTGGGAATTATAACTTTACTTACGCCGAACTAAACGCGGATATAGACCGCGAAGTTAAGAAACAGATAAAATCTGACCATAACATAAGCGGGGCCACCGGCGAGTTGCTACGCGGCGTGTACGCTCAAGTCGCCAAACGATTTAGATAGGAGAGGTTTATTATGCCTATTTCTTTAGCGCCAGACATTGAAAATAAATCCGTTACCTTTAACAATACATATAGTGACGGAAGGAATAACTTTGGAGTGCCCGACAATCAAGAGCAATATTTACCCGCGCTTACCAGTATAAAAATAAGCGACAGCGGTAAACCCCCCGTGTCCACTCCGTCTGTCTATCGCAGACCGATAGATTTTTATAATGTGTTAAAAAGTCCGGGTAATTGGCCGGAACTTAGCAAAAAATACAGAATACTATGGCGTGAAATGATTACCTTGTTGGCACTTAACGACATTCGAGGATACAATATTAAATTCGAGAAAGTGCCTCTGGATAATCCTCCTCAAGCCAGCACTTTTTTGCAGACTTGTGCCGACGATATTCTGCTTCCCAATATTTTAGACGGTTCTTTCGGCGGAATGACCTGGAAAAAATCTATGTATGTCGTCATATTTAAGTTCAAACAACCCACCAAAGACGAACCCAACAAGGAACAACTGATAATCGGGGCGACCTCGCCCATGACAATAGTATTCCCCTCCGAGGATTTTCACACTATTCTGCATAAAAATAAAGAATCGGCGGCTTACCGCGAGCTTAATACCGAAGAAAAAAAATGCGTATTCGATTGGCTTATGAATTTTATCGTAACTAATGATATAGACAATTCCACTATTAATCAAACATTATACAGTCTTGTATACAGTTTCATGAACGATCTAAAGACAGACCTGACGGATAGTGTAGCAAGTAAAGGTTGGAAAGAAGATTATTCCGGTTACGAATATAACGCTTTAAGCCGATTTAACAACGGAGCTTTTACATGGGACATTCCTCCGCAAAACGGAGTAGATAAATTCAATGTTTCTATAAAAAAGATTATTGGTGAGCAAGAATGGTACGCGCTGTTTATCGGATTAGCGCTAAACGACTTGCGTGTACTGGGTATTCGTCTAACAAGACAATACTTTATTAACAGCAAAAACAATATCATCGCCGAATGGGCGGATTTTTCACTTATAAAGCCTGTAGAAAACGTGGCTGTTAAAATAGGTTTAGTAAATGACGATACCGCGGATCCGGTTGAACAATTATCTATATTTGAAAAGCGCTGCGTATGGCAGTATTTAAGAAGATTACAAAATAATTTAACATACAACACGCCCGCGCAATTGCTAGAGTATATAGATAACCTGATGAACATATTGATTTCCGAAGCTTACAGCGATATAGAACCGACTTTATGGGACGAAAACAGATTTGTTGTTTATCCGGCCGCGAATAAAGAGCTTAATCCCTTTAATTTCTCTGTTCATTATTATATTGCCCCGTTTTATGAGGACGAAGAAGGTAAACTAAGTAGAAATGGTTATGCCGGACCAATAATAAATGATTGGTTTAACCTGCTTTATCTTATTGCCTTGCGGAATTTACGCAACTTGAATATAAATTACACAAATACTTCGCCACGCAATTTGTTTTGGATAAGCAATAAGAGTGAATCTCCCTTGTGTGAATTTAACAGCAAGACATACTCCGCCCGATCTATCCGCGTTAATGGCGTTAGTGTCGCCATTACTTGCTGCGACACACTCTTTGCGATTATAAGCGACGACACCGCAAAAAGCGCTTTAGACAAAGTGTTCACATCCTTTTGGAACCCTACGGCGAATGAATTAAATAACACCACGCATAATATTGGGCCGTGTCGGCTATATGATTTTGAAATAGCTCTGCTTATTGAATATCTGAATAAGATTCTTTTTAACCTAAATGATCCTAATAATGGAATTAAGAATAGCGGCGTGGATAGATCCGCGCTGATAGAGTTAATACAAAGCGAAAAATCTCGTCTTTACGATTTTATTTCGCCCTTAGCGGGGATTGATTTTCTTAATTTTTATAACATAAGCGGCTTTGCCAATGAACCAAATGTTACTGTAAAATACTTTTTTGCTCACATAGAGGACAATTTATTTGAAAAAACACTTATCGCGTATGACGCAAACAGCAAACTCGTTCATACAATTTCTAATTCCGGAGGAAGAAAGGGATATTGGGGAACAGTTTACAGCGAGCACAACGGCAACTATATTGATAGTAAGGAAGAATATATAATCCTTCCGTTTACCGAGTTATGCTGTAACTATATGTATAACTTTAAAATCAACCATCGTAACTCTATCGCTGATATTGCGAGAACTACTCTTTGGTATGGTGTTGACTATATAGAAACATATCGCTGGGACTATGAAGAGAACACTGCGAATATAAAGGTATATGACGTGCGTCTAAAGCTTAACGCAATAGACGTGCCTATGATAAAGCGATTTTATTATGACGCGAGCGGTAACATTAGCAGCAGTGTATATTTAGAAACCGGCGGTTCTATTAATATAGTGCCCGGAGTTACTGTTTGGCCTGATGTTGAAATAGAGTGCTGGAAAGAATATTATATGAACGTTATAAACTTAGGGGAAAGTTATGCGCCCTACACAAACATTGTTCCTCCTTCATTTATTGAACAGTCCGAATTCTATGAGAATGAAATAAAAGATGTGCATTTTAATTCCGCGAGCAAAGAGATTGCCGTAAACACTTCCTTTATAACATATAAACTTAAAGAATATCCTCGAATGCTAAAATTAAAGGCTAAAATAAAGGCTAAAAGCGTCGGTGCAATCAGCGGGTTTATACTTACAAGACCTTACGCGACCAAATATGTAAATGAAAATGGAAGACTTCAAAAAACAGAAGGCGATTCGTTTATCAGCGATGAATCGTTAAACGAGAACACATCTCCAAAAGCCGCGGTTGTCGGCGTGGACTTTGGCACTACAAATTCAACGGCATATTTTGTAAACGCCGCGCCTCAAATAGATAATAATAGCGCTGTTAGCATAGATTTGACGGCGACTCCCAAGCCTCTTAACCTATTATCTTTGGAATCTAATTTCATGACTATACCTCGCAACGAAACTCAGGATGATATGGATAAAGAGATTAGAGAGATATTAACATCTCAACGTAAGTGGGTATTCGATTCAGAAAGACAGGAATATTATACAACATTTCCATCTACATTATTGTTTTATTCTAAGTTGGGCGGGGGTTTGCACTATATAGACGGCGCTTTTGCATCCTCAAACATTTATCGGATGAGCGGTATGGAGATTGCTAATTACAACCAAAGTATCCTTCAAAATAAAGATAACTTAAAATATGGTATGAAATGGGATTTGGATCCGACAAATATCTATGCCAGTAAAAACTTTTTAACCCAATTTATTATGATGTGCTGTGTTTTCGCCGTAAAGGAATACCACGCGAAAAAGATAGAGATTCGCGCTTCTTATCCTACAAGTATGACCGATTATCTAAAACAAAGGTATCAAGATTCGTTAGAGGATATTTGTCACAGAATTTTGGGTGGGAATACCGGTAAAACCGGTTTGGAGATAAACATCAAAAAGCTAGTTTCCGAAAGTCTTTGCTCCGGTTTGGCGTGTATACATGATAAAATAGGTATTTTAAACGGCGATAATATAAACACCAATAACGGAGTGGTCAGTGTTGATATTGGCGGAGGGTCTACGGATATAGCTATACTTACCGGCGACAAAAACGCGTATAATCAATACAATGTCATAACCCATCTTTCGCTGCCCTATGCCGCGCAATACATTTTTACAGCCGGCAAACGCGGTTCTATCGAGTTTATGACGGACTTTTTCAAAATTTTAAGGGCGCATACATATAATCCCAATACTCTGCCCGAGCATCGTTACAATATTCTCTCTACGGCTAACGAAAAAATGTCGGAGCAGCTATTATCTAATTTCAACGATTTAGAAATAGATAAACAATTTAAGCTGCTTATGGATACATTTATCGCCAATATAGTTGAGATCATTAAAGAAAGAAATGAGAACGAGTATTTCTATACGCATCTAAATAACTTTATAATCGATAAGAATGATAACAACCAAGATAATCATTTAACTCGTCTCGCCAAAATCAAAATGGCCACCCTCGCGCTGCTGTATTTTATAGGGCTATTAATTAAAAAGCTGATTAATGAGGACAAATTTACTTTAGTATCACATAATAATGTATATACAATCGACGTCTTTTTAGCGGGCAATGGCTCGCGTATCTTTGATTGGGTTAATCCGAACGCGGACGCGACAGGCGGGGATGGGTACAGAGAAAAATTGAGCGGTCTATTCTCAAAGTATGTGTCCGAGGCTCTGAAAGGCGCCAAAGGTATTAACGACACCTCAACATTTAATATCAGGCTGCATAAAAGCAACAAACCAAAACACGAAACAAGTTACGGTCTGTTATTTACCGGCGCGGCCGACGACCTGGCGGATAAGTCAAAGTTTAGTCCTGTTAATGTGGATACTATAATATACGAATATGGTAAAGCAGACAGAACCCGCTTTAGAACAAGTCTAAAATCCGGTATACAAAAGATGTATTCCATTAATGAAATCGATGAGAATGAGCGCAAGAGCGAGCAGGATATAGATCAAATGAGCGACGTTGATATGTACACTTATCTGACCAGCCTGGTTAATTCCGAATTTGATGATGAACATTTGGCGGAAGTGATTAGCGATTTCTTGGAAGTGTTCGCTTATAACTCGCCTTATGATTTTAAACGGGTATATCCGGATATTATCTTTACGCCAGACGATGAATTCAGGTTAAACAGTGATACCAAAAAGTCTATTAAAAAAATAGCTATTGAGTCGTTGCCTACAATTAGGGAACCTGTAAACAAAGGCGACGAAAAAGTTTTGCCATTGGCTGTAAGATCGTTTAGCGGATATGCTATATTAAAGTATGTCACTGCTATAATTAACAACTAAGGTGTGAGTTCAAATGATTTTAAAAAAGTTATCGGCGGTTTCTACTATCACTTTAATAATCACGGCTATTGTTTGTTCTGTGGTTTTGGTAAGTGACGTCACAGTATATGCCTCTACACCGGAAGAGACACAATCTTTGCCCGAACTGATAGAATCCCTGAATAACGAACCGCTGGAGGTTTCTCTCGATAAAATAAACGACGATATAACAAAATTAAGCTCCGGCGATCTTACTCCAATAAACTTTGTTAGGATTACATGCAGGGCATATCTAAGATTAGAGAAATGGATTATGGCGGGGGTAGACGACGGCGACAAAGAGAAGTTTGTTGAATTCACAAAACAACTGGACACTTATATATTAGAAATTACCAATATGGAACAAAATTATATAAGCTATCAACAGGAAGCCGAAAAAGCTCAATTAAATGTATCAGCGGCGATGGAGAGTTGGAATATTGTTGAGATTCCTTCGGAAACAACCGAAGAGGGCGCGACTTTTCAGCCAATTACGGACGACTCACCGAATATCGGTGAAAATATCGACCTGAAGCCGACGGAAATTTCAACGCCGACGGAAGTTCCGTCGCCGACAAATGCGCCAACGCCTATTAAGGATGATATATCCGCGACTCCTTCTCCGGCGGCTAAAGAACCTGACACTTCTAATACTTTATTATTCGTTGTCTGCTTAGTAGCGATTGCCTCTTTATCAGCGCTTTTTTTCCAGGTTTATACTTCGCAGAAAGCGCTGAAAGAAGTAAAGTATGAAATATCTAAGCTGCGTGAAGCCCATACCGGCTCATCGGCGAATAATAAAGACCCCGTTCAACTCCGAATTGTCGCGTCCGCGCCCGATGCGCCCGATTTAATACAAGCGGAGCCAGACAGGGAAACCGAGGCTAAAGAACATGAAGAACCCGACCCGGTTGTAACCGAGGACATTCCCTCCGAAACTTCGCGGCATAATGTAATAGCGGAGGAAGATCATTCGGATATAAATACGTATGAACCGGAACCTTTACCGCTTCCGCCTGAAGATAGCTTTGAAACTCAGCGGCTAAATCAGAAAGTTGATTTACCCTTTTCACATCAAAAGCAAGATAGTAAAATAAATGATTTCGTTTCGAGTTTAAAAGAGGATTATAATAGAATTATTCGGGACGCGGATACATATAGAGCTTTTGAAAATAAATATAAACCTAAAGCGTGCTCAGCCAATATTACCGGTATTGAAATGATATTTACAATTAATGATTATTATGAAAATTCATATTTTTGGGTTGTTGTTCCGGAAGGCCGCCAATCTCAAGAAGTATGCTACGCGGTCCCTTCGCTGCGGAAATTGCAAGTAGAAAAAGGAGGTATCCTTAAATTTAAAAACGCCGGTCTTGATGAGCTGTTTGTTGTACCTTCCGATAGCGTCCAACTGAGGTTGCGGCTGGATACGCCCGCTATTTTTGAATATGAGGACGGTCGATTGACAGCGAATAAACCTAAGCAAAAGGGAAGATTAATTTAGGCCGCCTATGTATGTAAATATAGCCCATAAGAAAAAACCTTGCCTTTGCGGCCTCGTGTATGAAAACGAGAAATACGATATGAGCAATTTAAGACAAATCATTATCGACAGATATGTTTATTCACGCGCGGACTTTAACGCCAATCTATATAACATGGTCTCGAACGTACTTAGGGCAAACGGTTATGGTTACTATGTTGAGCTTTTTAAGGAATACGGCGTAAAAGAATATGATTTAGGCGTATTAGGTTTAATATCCTTATGCTCCTACGATTTTTTATGTATGAATACAGCGTTTTTTAATAGATTAAAAATCAACGCGCACATATGGAACATACACAAGTTATCCGAATCCATAGATCATTATGTGGAAATGTTTGAGATTGTCGAGTGTTTAATCGATTGCGACTTATATGAGGAAGAATGCTCGCTAAGTGACTTCTCTTTATCTAATAATGGAGAACTGCCGGAATATTTTTTACAAAAAAAGTCATATGTAAAACTGCGAGCTAAAATTGTTCGAGATAATATCAGGCTGTGGAGAAGATATATTAATCGCGAATCGGGTGAAAAATAGTGCGCAGATTGATTCTCCTGGCAGATAATGAAACAATAAGCGCGGAGGAATTAAAAACGCAGTCTATGTCGGAGATTTCGTGTGTAGCGAGAGGATTGCGCTATTATTTAGGTTTTCTCTGTACTAAAGACTATAATCATGCTTTTCTTGAGTTTAAAGAGGCTTATGACAATAATGAATCCGCTTTCGCCGCTATTATGTACGCGAATCTGCTGCTTTCAGGTATTCCCGCGTGTTTGGAAAAAAAAGAAAGACATAAGGCTGTCGGTATTTACCGCGCGCTTATGAAAGATTCTATAACCGCTATGTATAATTACGCCTATTGTCTTGAATTGGGCTTATTTAGAAAAAAGAA
>JAISRJ010000174.1 GCA_031273705.1 Clostridiales bacterium | reverse complement strand
CAGCTTTTTTCTGGCAAGTCAGCGGCCCCACGCCTGAAGGGAGAGCTATCCCTTGCAATTGCCAGTGATAGAGATAATTTCAAAGAACATGGTACACATTTTTTTAAAATACGCTCTTGTTTTAAGGCTTTAAAGGTTCTATTTGAATATAGAATAATTAAGCACGAACGAAGCGAAAACGATAGATACCATTGACAATAATTTTATAAGAATATTTATTGATGGACCCGACGTATCTTTAAATGGATCGCCTACCGTGTCGCCGACGACAGCCGCTTTATGATTGTCGGAGCCTTTGCCGCCCAAATTACCGGCTTCGATGTGCTTTTTAGCGTTATCCCACGCGCCGCCGGCGTTTGACATCATAATAGCCATTACAAACCCGCTTACCAAAGCGCCGGCCAGCATACCGACCACACCGTTTACGCCCAATATAACTCCTACCAGTATAGGGGCTAAGATCGCGACCAATGCGGGCAGAATCATTTCTTTCTGCGCGGATTTTGTGCAAATGTCCACACAAGTAGCGTAATCCGGCTCGGCAGTGCCTTCCATCAATCCCTTAATATCACGGAATTGACGGCGAACCTCCATTACTATGCCCTGCGCCGCGCGGCCAACCGCGCTCATTGTAAATGAAGAGAACACGAACGGCAGCATACCGCCGACAAACAAACCGACAAGAACTATTGGATTCGTTATACTGGTGTCAAGAACAAAGATGCTACCGGTTTTCTCGGCTATATTACCTATTTCATCCGTATAGGCCGCAATAAGCGCAAGAGCTGTAAGGGCCGCTGAGCCGATAGCAAAGCCTTTGCCTGTGGCGGCTGTGGTGTTGCCCAGAGAATCCAGCGCGTCTGTACGTTGACGCACTTCTTCCGGCAGTCCCGCCATTTCCGCGATACCGCCCGCGTTATCCGCGATAGGACCATACGCGTCTGTGGCTAAGGTGATACCCAAAGTGCTTAGCATACCGACAGCGGATATTCCGATACCATACAGGCCTTCGCTGGGATTGCCCGCGCCGCCTGAAACAAAGTAACTAAATATGATAGCCACACCTACGATAAGTACCGGGATGGCGGTAGACAGCATACCCAACGAAAGCCCGCCGATAATAATGGTAGCGGCGCCCGTTGTGGCGGTGCCGGCCAGATCTTTAGTGGGTTTATAAGTATCAGAGGTATAGTATTCTGTGGTAAGTCCAATTAGGTTACCGGCGACCAGTCCGCATAGAATAGCGAAATAAACGCCGATATGCTCCATTCCAAGGCTATACCATACTATAAAAAAGGAGAGTATAGCAATAATAATAGACGTGCCGTATGTTCCCTTGCGCAAAGCGCGCAGAAGAACGGATTGGGAAGCTTCCTCGCCAGAGCGGACAAAGAATGTACCGATTATGGAAGACAAAACACCGATAGCGGCCATAGTCATAGGCACAATTATTCCTTTAAGCCCCAACCCGGCGGCAACCGCCAAGGCACTGCTGGAAATAATAGAACCGACATAGGACTCATATAAATCCGCACCCATACCGGCTACATCGCCGACATTATCGCCGACATTATCGGCAATAACAGCAGGATTACGGGGATCATCTTCCGGAATACCCGCTTCTACTTTACCGACGAGATCCGCGCCCACGTCCGCGGCTTTGGTAAATATACCGCCGCCCACGCGCGCGAATAGGGCCATAGAACTCGCGCCCATGCCAAATGTAAGCATCGCGCTGGTTATAAGCTGATATTTTTGCGCTTCATCCACAACACTTTGCACATTGGTATAGAACCAGCTTAAGAAATAAAACCAAAAACTAATGTCTAGCAGACCTAAGCCGACTACGACCAAACCCATAACAGCGCCGCTGTTAAACGCTATGCGCAATCCCTTGTTAAGACCCTGTCGGCAAGCGTTAGCGGTACGGGCGTTTGCGCTGGTGGCGACTTTCATGCCGATAAAGCCGGAAAGACCGGAAAAGAATCCCCCCGTAATAAACGCGAACGGCACAAATAAAGTCAAATATCCCATCAAAGCCAAGATTAACAAAATAACAAACATAACCGCGAAGAACAATCCCACGCCGGTATATTGGCGTCTAAGATACGCGCTCGCGCCTGTGCGCACCGCCAACGAGATCTTGCTCATTTCCGGTGTTCCTTCCGGCTCTTTCATGACAGTCTTAATCAGATACCACGCAAACAGCAGAGCGATGATTGATCCGACAGGCGCTAAAAGTAAAATGCTATCCATATAATTCCCCCCTTATTTAGTAGTGAGCGCGTTTACACGCACCCTAAATAACTCAATGTTAATTAGTATACCACAATTTCTGATTCTGCATAGATTTTTTTAATCCCTTTTTTTAAGCGATTTTCTATTTAAGATCAAAATCATTTTTTGTCGGAAACTGTTTGCAATTTTGGCGGCAATGTTGTAAAATATATGTAATTATAACAATTTCAAAATTTCGTTTATTTTGTAAAGCTTCTATAGATAAGTTGATTGATATTCTGTGCTCCGTTCTGTGGCTTCAAAATTCTAATCTTCAACGATACAGACAACATAAAGTAAATTGCGTATGTTTTTTTACAAGTGTTCTTTTATAAAAGATCAATATTTTATTGGGATGTGTTTTTTATGAAATGCGTTAATCATATACAACAAGAAGCGGATGGGTTCTGCGTGTACTGCGGCAAACCGTTCTGCAAAGATTGCTTAACAGAGATAGGTGAAAAATATTATTGCCGTAAACATGTTGGCGAAGCCTTCAGAAGAGTGCCGGAAGAAATTCCGATTACGCCGTCTTACCCTGTTCCGCCATCCTCGCCAACCATAATTAATAATTTTAACGCCGTGGATCATTATCCAACCAGAAGCAGGGTAGCGGCAGCGTTATTGTGCCTGTTTTTGGGAGTGTTTGGATTGCATCGATTTTACGTGGGTAAGATCGGCACCGGATTAATTTGGTTTTTTACTTTCGGCTTTTTTGGAATTGGATGGTTTTTGGATTTGCTTTCCATTATTCTGGGTTTTTTCCGGGATAGGGACGGAATGCCTTTGGTTTAAGAAAAAGCCTTTGGTTTAAGAAAAAAAGAACCGACCTCAACGAATTTATAATTCGTTGAGGTCGGTTCTTTCTTACAATGGCGCGACATACTTCCGTCTGTTAAGAAACGAGGGCTTTTAGCTAAATGGGCCTAACGGCGCAAGTATCAACAAGCTAACCCCGT
>JAISRJ010000165.1 GCA_031273705.1 Clostridiales bacterium | reverse complement strand
TTACTATCATGGCGGGTCTGATAGAACCGACGTCCGGCAGTTGTGAATTCGCGGCCGATAAATCGGTAAGAAAGGGATATATGCTTCAACACGACCATCTGTTTGGGTGGCGAAGCATTCTTAAAAACGCGACATTGGGGCTGGAAATTCAAAAGAATGATTCCAAAGAAAATATCGAATATGTTAAGCATCTGCTTAGAACTTACGGGCTGGGAGATTTTATGAACAGCTACCCGCACCAGCTTTCGGGTGGAATGCGCCAGCGGGCCGCCCTGATTCGCACCCTAGCCCTTAAACCGGATATTATGCTGCTGGATGAACCTTTTAGCGCTCTCGATTATCAAACGCGGCTAAGCGTTGGAAACGATATTGCGGGTATCATCTTCAAAGAAAAGAAAACGGCTGTACTCATTACGCATGACTTAACCGAGGCAATAGGCTTTGCCGATCGCGTTATTGTTATGACTCGCCGGCCCGGTAAGGTAAAAAACATTTACGCCATAGACCTGGAATGTGAGTCGCGTAGCAGGATAGACCGGCAGATCTGCCCCGGATTTGCGAAGTACCACGAAACGTTATGGAAGGACCTTGATTTGGATGAATGAGTCGCAGGAATTTATAAAATATCTGCAATCCCTTAATCACAAAAAAGTGCTTTTGATATTGACGCGAGTGGCGATATTATTGGTTTTGGTTATTCTGTGGCAAGTGCTGGCTGACGTCAGGATAATTGATCCTTTTATAACCAGTTCGCCCAAAAGAGTGATGGATACTCTGGTTTCGCTGTATAAATCAGATTCGCTCTTTTACAATATTTTTATTACCGTGAGCGAGACGGTTATCGGATTTGTTATGGGCACATTTGCCGGTACACTGGTGGCAATGGCGCTTTGGTGGACTCCGACCATATCAAAGATAATAGATCCTTATCTGATAATCCTGAACGCGCTGCCGAAAGTCGCGTTTGGACCGTTGATTTTGGTTTGGGCGGGCATAGGGGTGCAATCCATTATTATCATGACCCTGGCTATATCGTTAATCTCCACGGTCATTTCTGTATACACCGGCTTCATACAGACAGATGAAGAAAAGCTTATTCTGGTAAAGGCGTTCGGCGCGAAGAAGTCGCAACTATTTAGAAAGGTTGTTTTGCCTTCCAGCTACGATAGTATTGTCGGTTCACTCAAGATAAATATTTCTTTGAGCTGGGTAGGAGTGATAATGGGCGAATTTTTGGTAAGCAAAGCCGGTCTGGGATATTTGATAATGTACGGCTATCAAGTTTTTAATTTGAATCTGGTAATGACAGGGGTTCTGTTGGTAGCGATTTCGGCGGCGCTTATGTACTTTGGGGTAAGCGCGATAGAAAGACATATTGGAAAGAAGTTTAATAAAGAAATTTAACGCCCAAGTAAAGTTCATAACGCCCTCGGCGATAGTTTTTCTATCGCGGAGGGCGATTTTTTTAGTTATGGGACAATAAGGCCGGCTGTTGGTAAAACATGGCGCGGCCATTGTAAAAGGTATAAATAACAATCCGAACCACGTAAACTACAATTGCGATATGGAGCGCTGAAGTGTGTTTGCCAAAAAGTGCCGTACCTAACTTTTTTCCTATTCGCGGGGAGGATTTATGAACGATATACTCAAGGAGCAAGCTAAATGTTATGAGGAACTTATTACGCTGGCTAAACAAAAAAAAGGATTGATTTTACGTGAAAATATTGATGGTCTTAGAAAGATAACCGTTAAGGAAAATACGCTGGTTTCGCGGATTCAAAAATTAGAAAAAGAAAGGCTGCTTAAAGTCGCCGAGCTGCAAAAACAGATTAAACACAATTTGACCGGCAGATCTTTGGCGGATATATTGGAATTTTTACCTGACAGTGAACAAAAAAGAGAATTATCATGGCTTAGAAAAACTATTAGACACAGCATGGACGAATTAAAATTATTAAATGAGCAAAATAAAACCCTCTTGGATAAATCGTTGGAGTATGTGAATTTTTCTATGAATGTACTGCGCAGCGCGGTTATCGGACCAGAATTTGTTCAGCCGGAACGCGCGGGCAAACAGGGCAAATTTCGGGTGATAGCCGGTGAGGAAATACATGGTCGGGTTTTTTTCGATACGCGCGGTTAAACTAAGTCTGGGGATGGGAGGCGAAATATATGGGGATGATGAGTCTAAACACAGCCGTAGGAGGACTAAACGCCGCGCAGACCGGCTTGTATGTTACAGGGCATAACATGGCTAATTCCTCCATACAAGGTTATTCCAGACAGCGGCATGTACAGGCGGATTATTCGTACAATCCGGCGGGCTTCGATGGAAACGGCTCTTTGATGCAGAAGGGGTTGGGCGCTTTCATAAAGGCTATCCGCCAAATTCGCAGCCGTTTTTTGGATGCCGCTTTCCGTACGGAAGAATCTCGCTTAGGGTACTATAAAATAAAATCCGATGTTGGAGTAGAAGTCGAAAATGTTCTGGGTGAAACGCAAAGCCAGTATAATCTCCAATCCGTAATTTTGGATATGTGGAATTCGCTTAACGAATTATCCGCTCATCCGGAAGGTTTGGAAACCAGGGTTAATTTTATTTCGACCGCCAATGCCTTTGTAACGAAAACGGAGGATGTCTATAACCGTCTGTTTCAGTATCAGCACAACTTGGACAGACAAATTAGGGCCGCCGTTACAAAGGTCAATGATTTGGTGGAGCGAATACAAACTCTAAGTATAAAAATCGCCGGCTATGAAGCCGCCGGAGATAACGCGAATGACTATCGGGACGAGAGAAATTTGTGTCTGGATGAATTAAGCGAGTACATTACCTTTCAATTGGATGATAAACCGGACGGCTCGATTGGTATCACAGCCGAAGGCAAAGAATTGCTTTCGGGCGGAGTGCGCAATCGCTTGGGCTTGAAGTATCTATCCGGTGAATACGACTTTGTGGAGCCGGTATTTACTAAAAGCACAGAAATTTTGGGCTCTGACACGCCGCTCGACGAATATCAGCCGCTGTTTGTGTTTAAGGGACCTGTAAATGCCGATTACGGAAACGACAACGGTATACTAAAGGGTTTGATGATTTCAAGGGGTACGCGTCCGGCGAATTTTCAGGGCGAAAACGGTTTGGCGCCGCCCAACCCGGCGGATCCTATATATCCGTTAGGCACAAGCGATCCATTGTATATCGCTCGATTAAGAAAGTATGAAAATGATGTTTATAGTGTGAATAATTGTTTTATTCCTATGACAATGCGCGACATGGACGTGATAGTACACGGTATAGTGACGATGATTAACGACCGTCTGGCTCCGGTGAATGGCGGCGGAACGCAGGATCCGAACGCGCCGTTTGATTTGACTCACACACAGCCCTATATGGAATTATTCTCCCGCAAGCATGTAAGTCGTTGGGATGGCGGCTTGATCTATAACTCAGAGGATCCAACGGATTTTTATTCATTATACACCTCGGGTAATCTTATGATTAATCCGAAACTTGTGGAACCGGACGGTCATAATCGCTTGGCTCTTTCGATCTCGGGGGACAGGGAGGATAATCTGCTTATTTTGGATTTGATAGATCTTTGGAGTGATAGAATTATCTCTTTTAACGGGCAGGAAGCACGTAGTATTAATGATGCCTATAAAGAATATATTGCCGCCATAGGTACGGAAACCAGAGAAGATTTAAGTTTTGTAACGGAACAAGAGCTGCTTACACAGCAGGTGGACGATAAGCGCGGTCAAATAATGGGCGTCTCGTTGGACGAGGAAATGAAAAATATGATGATTTATCAACACGCCTACGGATCTGCCGCCAAGATTTTAAATGTAATAGATTCTATGCTGGATAGACTGATTAATTTAGGGGCTTGAGGAGAGGAAAAAAATGCGCTCGTCATTTTTTGAATTTAATGTCGCGATTTCCGGTACATTTACCGCTCGGGCGAATTTGGAGACAATAAGCCATAACACGGCCAATGCCGCCACCGCCGGTTTTAGCCGCCAGATATCCAAAAACCGGGCGACCGAACCGTTGGCTGTAAACACGGGCGCGGGGATGGTCGGCACCGGTTCGGAAGCGTACGCGATCGAACGGATACGAGACGAGTTTTTGGATATGAAATACTGGACACAAAAATGTGTTATGGGTGAATACAGCGGTAAAATGACTCAATTAACTATGCTGGAAAATATATTTGCCGAGATGAGCGGAGACAGTGGATTATCCGCGCTGTTTAACGATTTTTTTAATAAAGCTTCAGATCTTTCGACCACCGCGAACGACCAGACATATAGAATAAACATCGTCCACGCGGCGGACGCTCTGGCGCAGAGTATAAACTTTAACGGCGAAGCGCTATTAAAACTGCAAACTGACGCCAACACAGAATTCGCGGTAATAATTAATCAGATAAACAGCTTTGGCGAACAGATAGTCAGTTTAAATAAACAGATTACTATTGCGGAATTGGACGGCTCTGGCGCCAATGATCTGAGGGATGAGCGAAATCGCCTGGTTGACGAGCTTTCCGGACTTGTTAATTTAGACGCGACAGAACGGCATGATAAGACTTATGTGGTTATGATTAATGGCTATGATTTTATTAATCACAACAGGATCAATCCCTTACAGCTTGTCGAGCGCAAACCGGCCGACAGAAGGAATCCTATGGATGCCGATGGGCTGTACGACGCGCGGTTTACTACAAACAACGTGGATTTCGATATTTATCATCCCGGTTTAAAAGGTCAATTGAAGGGTGTTGTTGATATTCGCGACGGAAACGGAGACGCCGGCAATCCTGCCACCCCGACTACAAGGTACAAGGGCATACCTTATTATATGAACAAACTTAACGGCATGGTGAGAATTTTCGCGCTGGCCATTGACCAGGGATTATATGCCGATAACACTCCCATACCGGGTGTAAAAGGCCACGCCAACGGCTATGACTTGAATGGAGACCACTTGGGTACATTGTTATTCAGCTATGATAACGGTCCGACAAATGGGGCTTTGCCGCCGACTTTTTATACGGACGATATAAACTGTTTAAATTTTGGCGTGAACCAGACATTGAAAAAAGAACCGGCGTTATTGAACTGTTCCGACGACCCGACAACAGGCGAAAGCGCGTATAATATTACAAAGGGTATGATGTTGGTAAATACGGATTCTTCGATTTTCAGAGAGGGAAAGTTAAATGATTACATTACCGCCATAAATTCGGAGATGGGTATAGACGCGCGGCAAGCGTCGGATTTTGAGGCGAGTTATGGCGACGCGACCACCATGATAGATAATCAGCGGATAAATGTGTCGGGTGTGGATCTAAATGAAGAAATGGTAAAAATGATAAAGTATCAGCAATTATATCAGGCGTCGGCAAAACTGG
>JAISRJ010000132.1 GCA_031273705.1 Clostridiales bacterium | reverse complement strand
AGAAAAAAGTTTACTTTTTTCCTCACCCGCCTTTTTTGTATAGAAACGACTTTATAAATGACATTCACTCAAAAAAGCCAAAATTATAGCCTCTTTTGATATACGTATTATACATCTTTCCCCAAGCTTTGACAAGGGTAAAAAAGTAAACTTTTTTCCTCACCCGCCTTTTACTGTTACTGCGCACAACCGATAAAGGTGAATAGTAACGTAAGAATTTAGTGGCAAGTTGTTAAGAGAAACGCCACCGGCTCTTGATTTTTTGCCGCCTATGTATTATACTGTATCAAACCGCTGGGGGTGCTGGCTTTGTCGGCTGAGATATACCCTTTGAACTTGATGCTCCGGATAATACCGGCGTAAGGAAGCGTTTTATCGCAAGCTTTTTTTATAACCTCATGTTTTTCGCTGCGGTATTTCTTTCTGACAAGTTGCCTCCCTTGGTTTATATTATATAATGGGAGGTTTTTATGTCTTTGTCGTCACCCTTAATGATCAGCATTCTGGTGATTTTATGCGCCGTCGCCTTCGCTTTAATCGGAGGTTTACTGTATCGCAATCACCAACTTTCGGCGCGCACTATCACTTGTTCGGCTGTGGCGGTCGCGCTTTCGGTTATACTGTCTACCATAACCCTTTTTAGTATGCCGCAAGGCGGCTCTGTAACCCCGTGCAGTATGATGTTTATTTGCTTTGTGGGTTATTGGTTCGGACCGGCGGCGGGTATTCTCGCCGGGGTCGCCAACGGATTGATTCAACTTATTATTAATCCTGAAGTTTATCATCCTATTCAAGTAATTTTAGATTATCCCCTGGCTTTCGGCGCGTTGGGGCTAGCCGGGCTATTTACAAAATCTAAATACAGCTTGCAGATAGGTTTTGTCGTCGGCATGTTAAGCAGATTTATTTTTAGTTTTGTGTCCGGATACATATTCTTCTCCGACACCGGAGCCAATGTAATCGCAAATGTAATTACGTCGGCTGTATATAATTTATCTTATATTTTACCTGAATTGATAATTTCGCTTATTATAGTCAGTATCCCTGTCGTGCGTCACGCAATAGACCTTATCGTCACTTTTCAAAAGCAGCCCGCATAATCTAATAAAAATAATTCGCCGGGCGGGACGCCGCCCGGCGAATTATTTGCGCGAATCTGGAAAAACTGAGTAAAATATATTTTAGAATTCACAATTGCGCGCTGGAGCCGTGTAATGGATTTTATGACGATATTCCGACCGTGAAGGCAACCGGCACAATTTACACACCGCAACCCGGCAAGCCATTGGAGTTTTGTTTAGAAATCAGTTTTCAGTTTACCGGAACACCAGACAACAACTGTCGAAGTCGCCAGAAAGATTTAATTCTATCCCTTTATTCATAAGGGTACAGCCGGAAAAACTTCTGCCGTCCGAAAGTGTATATCGCCTATCCGGCTGTAAACCGCGCAGACGCAGGGGTTTAATTTTTCGGCCGAAAATTTGCGAATGCAAAAAGGCAAGCGCCACAATTTGTTTTTCGTCACTGTACTGAACAGCGCCTAACCCGGTGCGCGGCGAGGATAACCGATACAATTCTCCAAACTGAACGGTGTCTCGAATCTGTTTATACTCTTCGATATGTGATTTATATTCCGCAAGTATTTCATCATCCAACTTGCTTATGTCGACGCCAATGCCCAGCGGTCCGCACATTGATGAGTGAAATTTATAAGCCGTTCTGCTTCGGCCAATCCGTCCGGCGGTGTCCGGGGTATCCGTAACCCAGCAAGTCATTGTGCCCGGCGCGTAAAACTGCGTAAATCCCTCTTGAATAAACAGCCGTTCATATGGATCTGTGTTGTCACTGGGCCAAAACTCGCTCGCCCATTGCAAAATTCCCAGGTCAACCCTGCCACCGCCGCCGCTACAACTTTCCAAAGCCACACGTGGAAATGTCTCGCTCAGCCAAGCCCATATTTCATACAGAGTCTCCACATGTTTGCGCCGCCGACGCCCGTTTCCACCGCTTTTTGTGTAAACGTCCGTCACCGGTCGATTCATATCCCACTTTAAGAATTTAATGTCATGCTCCGAAATCAACTTATATAAAAAATCTTTTACATACTCTTTAACTTCCGGCAGGGAAAAATCCAACACATACTGATTCCTTGCCCGCATAGGTTCTACATCCGGTATATAATAAATCCAATCAGGACGCGCGTGGAACAAATCGCTGTCGGGATTAACGGCCTCCGGCTCTACCCATATACCGAACTCCATTCCCAAGCCCTTTACATAGTCAATCAATTCATCCAGACCATTGGGGAATTTTTCCTGATTTACAGTCCAATCACCCAAACCGGCTTTGTCGTTATTCCGCCGGCCAAACCAGCCGTCATCCACCACAAACAATTCCACGCCAATATCGGCGGCTTTTTTCGCTAAAGCCATTTGGGATTTTATATTCACATCAAAATATGTAGCTTCCCATGAGTTATAAAGCACGGGGCGGGCGTTTTTACGCGTGGCAAAATATGTCCGTTGAAAATCGTGCAGCTTACGGCTCATCCCACCGAAGCCATTCTCAGAAAATCCGGTGTAAAATGCGGGTGTGTCCAGACTTTCGCCCTTGCCCAAGATTTCATCGGCGTCAAAATCATTTCTGCCGGCCAATGCCTGTGTATTCCCAAACACGGTCTTTTGCACGGATATTTTCCAATTGCCGCTGTACGCCAGAAGTCCGAACCAGACCTCGCCGGTTTCCTCCTCCGCGTTTTCATACATCGCGAAACTTGGATTAAAATGCGGCCCCGGAATGCCTCGCCTGGATTGCAGCACCGTAACGCCCGGTTCCAATTTTACGTCTCTAATCTGGCATTCCCCGGCCCATTGCCCAGTAAGATACCGCAAGTTGGGTTCCGCAAGCTCTGGCAGAGTACAAATGCCGCTGAAAAGCCGCGAGACGTTAATTGGCTCCCCATCATTCTTTAAAATAACTTTGCGGGAAATGATGTCGAAATCCTCAAATAGATCGTATAAGAGGGTAAGAGTTAGTTTCATTTTTTCTTCCTTCAGCACAACCGATAATCTCTTATCCATCACTTCATGGGATTGGTACTTAAAAAACAGAGCCTTCTTACCGCTCTCACCGGCTATCAGACACGGCTCCGTAAATATTCGTCCGTTAAAAATCGGGTACTCATCCCGCTCCCGCCAAATATCCGGGTCAAAAGACGCGTGAGACACCGGCTGAGGCGGGTAAAAATCTTCCGGCGACACCGTGCCGCCCCAATACAAGCTGTGCAAGCCATTTTCCCCAATCGCCAATAGGGTGGTAGAACGCCTGGTGTTAAGAGTAAATATCTTTTGCGTTTCGTCATACAGAATCATAGTAC
>JAISRJ010000175.1 GCA_031273705.1 Clostridiales bacterium | reverse complement strand
GTTCCGTAGGAATGTGTTAGTGTGACTTGATATTCACCCGGGCTTAGGCCAAGCGGTATGCTATATGTATAGCCGCTACCGGAAGATACAGATGTTTGATATACAACGCACCCATCCGCGTCTCTTACTGTCACCGTCAGGTTCGACAGTTCGCTGGGAAAATAAAGGGATAAGACATCGCCTTCGATCGAAGCGGAAGGCGGGAGCGCCGCCGGCGAAACGGATGAACGCAAGCCTGTCGGACTCCATTCACCCTGTACAGGGACATAATCGGCATAAAGTGGTGTACATATACCGACAAGGAAAAAACATAAGATTAAAATATTTGTTCTCATAATTTATGTGTTTAAAATTAGATTATCAATTTGTCGCTATGAATCTAAGTAAATTGTTTAGATATGACTCACATACCATGTTCACTTTTTGTTCACTTTTCATAAGACAGCTTATTCTATGTTCACTATTTATTCACACCTTCATGTAATATGCTTATAATGAAGATATAAAATCATCTAAATCAGAAGGTGATTTTTTGTCTCCTCCCAAGAAACGTTTTGCCAAACGGCTGCACTTCATGGACGCAGCCTGCAGGGTAATATGAAATATTTTAGATATACGAGTCCTCTTCAATCCCATTTTTATCAGGTAACACAAAAATAAATCCTCACTATTAACAGATGGATCGCATTTACGAATAGTGGCATTGAATGTTGGATAGGCCTCATTGATGAACGCTTCGAGTTCCTTCTTCTTATCATCTGTTATATCCTGTATACGGCCTCTTTGAAATAAATCATACAGTTGGTTGGATTTTAAGTGATACGCTTTTTCATCTTCTTGTTCTTGTTCTTGTTCTTCTTCTCTTATTTTTTTTTCAACAAACTGCTTTATTTGATTGAGCAGGCTTATCTCGAATAAAATAAATTCACCGTCTTTTTCCATTTTTTTAATATCGTTGCTCAATGCCTCTATTTGCAGGATATTATCCTCTAATTGTCCGATATCATTCGTGTTTAGTTTATCTCCAAACTCCTGGAATGAGTTGCTCAAAGCCCTACGTTGCTTTTTTTTCTTAGCGCGTAGATATAAAAAATGGCAGACCACATAGCCAACGATACATAGGGCCAATAGCGCTATGAGCAGACTATTTCTCTCAGCCCTTACCTGATTTATCTTTGCATCTTTAGCAACAGCCTCTATTCGCTGATAATCATACGAATATTGCATCTTCAGCATCGTTTCCGTAAAGGTTTGGGCTGAAATGGAATCGCGTAAAACATCGTAGATTTCATGTGAGCGGGCATATTCTTCCCATTTACTCTCTTTTGCGGCTAATTTGTAGAGGTAGTAATAAGCGGCGGCCCTGGTAGTTAATTGGGAGCTCCCCGTACTTTTCTGTAAGTAATAACGAGCTGAATCTCCTTTTCCCGTGTCTGCAAATAAACGCCCCAATATTAGGCCAATATGCTCACCGGGTGTCTTCACAAGCTGTAAATATTCCTGTATCAATGCCTCTGCTTTATCATAAGCTTTCATTTCCACAGGTAGGCCACTCAATTCATTGAGTATAGAAGGCCGGCTGTTCGTGTCGGCATATTCCAAAGCTTGTTCATAGCAATGTAGCGAAAGCTCTAAACTGTCTATTTGCCGGTACGTCCTTCCCATATCTCGTAGAACAAAGGACTGAGAGGCGGTGTCTCCCAATTGTCCCAAACAGTGGAGGGCTTGTTGCATTTGAAGTAAAGCTAAATCAAACGCATTTTGATAAGTATACAACATCCCCAAGTTGCTATGGATGCGTCCTAAGAGGGCGTAATCATCGGAATTTTCACCTATTTCCAAGGCTTTCAGGTAATAATCCGTTGCGGCCGGTGCACGTTGCAGACCCTGGGATACGCGCCCCCAAGAGTAATACGCAAGCATTTGGCGGGCAGGCGGGCCGTACGCCTCAAAATAATCTACAGCTACGCGAATCAGTGAATCGGAGGTATGCGTCCCCCCTTTTTTGTCCCACGCCTGGGTGAGCAACAGGCACCATTCGGCATACTGCCGGCGGGAAAGTCCAGCTGTGCGCACCGAATCGCGAAGCAGGCCTAAGGCGCTATCAGGCTGATCCTTCATCAATTGTTCTGCCCTAAGAAGCAGGGATTGGGATGGCGTATGTTTGCTACAAGAAAAAGCAAGCAGCAAGAATAAAAATAAAAATAAAACTTTTTTCATCATAATATAGCGTTTCTCGCCACAAAAATACACATAAAAAACACCAATCCGCCGCTTTATCATTAAATCATTTGGTTAAAAAATCAGATTACGCAGATTCCACAGATGTCTCCACGCGTTCGCTTCGCTCGCTTGGTCGACATGACGACCGCATGGGGAAAGGGGGGAGGGGAGGAGGTCATGTTGACGAACAATATATAATCGACTGAAATACATATACATGCATCATTATGAACGAATACATTTCTTGTTTATCAATAAATATGTAATGATTCTAAAAACGATTAATTTATGGGTCTTTTGATAGTTGAAATGTGGATTTTGGATCAGAGTGTAAGTGTTGCGAATTATTAAAACGGCCAAACATGCTATTTTATATAAAGAAATGTGAGCCTTTCGGTAATTTGTTTGCATATTTTCACCAAATTCATGCTTATGTCTCCGGGGAATCATGCACGTGAGTCAAAAAAATCATGCAGCATGATTTGGAAAAATGCAAGCATTATTTCCCGTCAAGAGGCTTTTGAATCTATAATAAGATTGAAGGATAATTTAATTTTCGTCAAAATGACGAAAATTAAGAGTTACGAGTTTACGTTTACGAGTAAAAAGCGGCCTTCGGAGAGAATATCAATTTGATTAGAATACAATACAATATCATCAAAATGACGCGAAAACATTCAATTTATAATTAATAATTGATAATTAACCATTATAAAAACGCATTCTGCGTTTTTATACACCCCCTTTTTTGGGGCTTTTTTGAAGTTTCCGGAGCATTTGGCGTCAAAAAACGGGGTTTTTTGATGGCATTTTTTGACATAATGCTACTCTTGACAGATTGCTATTTGCGTTGGATGGATGTAGGGGGCGGGTTTGAAAACCACCCCTACATATACCGGATTGGGGAGCGTTTTTTACTTACGCCGAAATATAGTATATTTGTACAATAATTGGCAGAATGAAGGCATGGAAATAGCGGCATTGGTATCGGGAGGCGTGGATAGTTCGGTGGTGGTTCATCAACTGAAAGAGGCTGGATACGAACCGGTTATCTTTTATATTCGGATAGGAATGGAGGACAAGGAGGGGTATATCGCTTGCCCTTCGGAGGAGGACGTAGAGATCACTTCTTATGTGGCCCGTAAGTATGGATGCCGCTTCGAGCAGGTG
>JAISRJ010000315.1 GCA_031273705.1 Clostridiales bacterium | reverse complement strand
AAATCAAAATCCAAGAATTGCGCCGGGCTTCCGGAGTAAAAATTATCCTCGGATAAGACTTCGGATAAGAAATTAAACGGGCTGCCAGGCAACACAACAAGCAGTTGCAGCTTTGCCTTGGCGCATAGCGTTTGCACCAAGGCATGAGCCTGATCTGAGTCCATGTTTTCCAACAGATTTAATACCAATATGAAATCATAAGATTCTATGTTCTCAAGGTTATCCAGCGTTCCGACGGGCAAAATCCGCGTATAGACTTGCTCACATGTTTCATTATGCAAATCTTCAGGTATTACTCGGTCAATAACAGGGTTTTGTATGTTAAGACGCTTTTGACAATCAGCAATCAAGCGCCCGTATTTAGGACTGTGCGCGCTTATTTCAAGTACACGCTCTGGACGAGTGCTAAGTATAGCTGTTTCAATAGTTGGGGCAAGTTGCAAAAAATTATCCATCAGTCACACTTCTTTCTGGAAAAGAATGTAATTATTATGACCGATGGATATGCAATTTATACACATCGCAATTTACATATGTCTTCCGCCAAATACTATATCATGTCCGAAAACTGTCCTTGTTGTTTTTACCAAACTGTATGTATTCAGATTTTAGCTAGACGTTTTTTCTCCGTCCGAGCCATAGAAAAATTTAACACATCGTCCCAAAGAGGAATAGAAGTAGCGCCCCCGTGTTTTGTAACGCATAGCGCCGCCGCCATAGCCGCCGCCCGCATAGCGCTCCACGAAGGGGACCCCATGGTTATCCGGCTTATAAAATACCCCAAAAATGTATCTCCAGCGGCAGTCGTATCAGCCACGTCAACATTATACACGCTTTGCTGCAGACGGTGCAGTTCGTCAGCATATAATGAGCCGACCTTACCCAGAGTCAGCACGATTTTTAAATGGGGGTAAATACTTAATAAATAATCCAAAATTGCGGAAGGACGGGACTCGCCTGTTAATTCGCGCCCTTCTAATTCATTTAGTATTAAATATGTGACCTTACGTAAATCTATGGCTTTAATGGTATCGTTCATGGGGGAGGGATTAACGACGACGCGCATATATTTATCATATGCGGAGTTTATTATGTAGTTGAGATGTCCTATTTCATTTTGCAGAATCAATATGTCGCCCGCCTCAAAATGGGATAAAACCTCGTCAATTTCGAGTGGGGTAATTTCACTATTCGCACCGCTATGTAATAGAATACAGTTATTACCATATTTGTTTACCTGTATTACCGCGTGACCGGTATGTATACCGTCGCTCTTAATATATTCGGTGTTAACACCTGCCTGGTTAAGGGTATCCAGTAAAAACTCACCGTCAGCCCCGATTTTACCTGCGTGGAATATATCCGAACCTGCGCTTGCCACGGCAACGGACTGGTTTAGCCCCTTTCCGCCCGGCAATAAATCAAAACCAAGAGAAGAAACTGTTTCGCCCGGTCTCATGAAACTTTCTACACGATAAACTCTGTGGATATTAAGCGAACCAAAATTTAGTATACGCAATGTTTTTGCCCTCCGACCAAAAACCAAAACCTTGCCCTCGACAGGAATTGAACCTGCACGGTCTCCCACCAGAACCTAAATCTGGATAAAATTACGTATTTCCAGAGTTTTTAAGCTTTTTACTGGATGAATGACTTAATAGAGGTTTAATAGTTTACTATCTTCAATGATTTTTTGCTTATCTGCATGCGTATATACACCTAAAGTCATTTCAAGTCCAGTATGCCCCATTAGTACTTGTGCTACCTTTACGTCTATACCAGCGTCATGCAATGCAGTGCAATATGTATGCCGGAATTTATGAGCGTTAACCTTAAATCCCAATACACCGACTATACCATCCCAAAAACTACGATACGCATTTTTGTTCATTGGTACACCTTGAGCTGAGGGAAACAATAACCCATTCGGTAGGGCATTGATAATATCCTGCAAATCTTGCTTTATTGGTAGAATACGCATACCAGCAGGTGTTTTAGTTAGCTTTATAGTCCCATATGCATCAACGGCTTTGTTGACAATTAATGTACCCAAATGGAAGTCTTTGGATGATAACGCAAGGCATTCCCCGCGCCTTACACCTGTAAAAAGTAAGATATATACAAAGGCCCGCTGTCTAAGATCCAAGGAAGATTTTTTAATCGTATCTATCTCTTTTTTAGACAATACCGTTTTTTCTACCCTGTTTTGAGTTGGTATTCGCGTGAATCTTGCAGGACTATCTATTATCAGATCGTTTTCAATTGCTGCATTGAATATTTGCCTTAATGTTAACCTTATGTATTCACAGTTTCTCGGATGCACCCAATTGTTATTTATAATTGCTTGTACATGCAGAGGCTTGATGTCTTTAAGCGCATATGACCCAATAGCGGGTATAATATGCTTTTCGATGATTAATCTATAATTATCAATACTTCCTTGCGCGTTATCTTTTTTGTATTCAGCAAGCCATTTCAAAGCCCATTCTTTCATTTTTGTTTCACTGTTAATTATTCCATGCTTTATTTGTTCTCGAACAATCTTTTCCTTTTCATCCAATTCCTTAAGGGTTTTACCATACACAGTTTTTACAATACGCTTTTCATCGCCATGCTTATCAGAATAGCGTTCGATTAAAATTTGCCGCTGATATCTTCCGTCCTCGCGTTTTGAAGATTTAGCCATATGCATATCCCCTTTTTATAAGATATGTAAATAGCCCTTATAATAAATTTTGTCCATATTATATATCTGAAGCAAACGCCGCAGGGATCGTCCTTACCCGCCGCGGTTGCCTTTCATTCTGCACCAGTCCATATTTTTACAATTATGTAATTTTACAATTATGTAATTTTACAATTATG
>JAISRJ010000210.1 GCA_031273705.1 Clostridiales bacterium | reverse complement strand
AAGTGCTCCAACCGGTTTGAAATTCCATAATCATTGAAATTACAATGATTGTATGTTGTCTGTCACAGGCGGCACGAATACATTTTTAGGGTTCGTATTATACCATGAAAATCCGTGATGATGGGAACAGTTCTTTCCGCAAACGGTATTTCCACCTGGCTCGGCGATTCGATTCTGCCTTTTGTATCCGATACCTCTCCGTTGGTTATTATGATTGTTCTGGCGGCTTTGGCCGGTGTTTTCGTCAATATCACCGTTGGCACAACCTACGCCGCAATTGCTATCTTCATTACCTGTACGGCGCCTGTCATTGAAGTCTTAGGCTACAACCCCTCTATTGTTCTAATGCCTACCATCATTATTCTCAGCTTCATGATGTGTTTTTATGCGTTGCCTACAGTCTATCCAAACTTTAATTATGGCTACTATAAAGCCGGAGACGCCGTTCTGCCCGGCGCTTTGACCACGGCGGCCGGAGTCGTAATTGCGTGTCTGGTGTGCTACTTTTTGGCTCCTGCGCTTTGGGGCGCCTCATTGTATATCTAAGTCGTACCGCCCCCGATTATTCGCTTCGATATCGCTTAAATAGGATCGCCTCAAATTGTTCCGCATGAAACAACTTGAGGCGGTCCGCGCCGACACTATGGCGGCACGCGTAGCTTGCGTCAGGAATAGGAACAAAAAGGGGAGGGAGTATTTGATGGATCAATCCAAAATACATTATTCTTGGTGGATTATGATCAGTTGTTGTGCGATAGCATTCTCCTGTCTTGGGATGCATAGCGCGGTTGGCGTTTTTTTGGGCCCCCATTATTCAAGAGTTGGGTTTTTCCACAGCAGCTTTAAGTTTTTATCTCACGTTATTCCAATTGGCAATGATTGTCTCTCTGCCAATTGCAGGCAGGGTGTTGCCTAAAACCAATTTAAGGCTGACCATGCCTATAGCAATTATCGTAATGTTGTCCGGATTTGTGATCATGTCACAGGGCCGTTCCTTATTTTAGCTGTATGACTTGACTGAGGTTTATGTTGCAGATCTGATGATCGTCTGTATCTCATATCTGATTGCATTAATCTTAATTTTCCCGGTTTTGAACATCGGCAAGAAGTTATCGAATGAATCCACGCAATGAGTAAAAAACGCAGCGCAGTTTTGTTAAAAGATGTAATATGGCAAACAATGCTTTTCTTACTTCTTGGATCTTTTTCGCTTCTTTTCCTCCCCGACCATTTTGATCAGTGCGGGGCTGAGTCGAATCTTGCGGTAGAGCGTCTGGCGTGAGATACCCAAACCGATGGCGGCATCCTTTACATTGTAGTTGCATTGAAGCAGGTATCGTTGGATTGTCAACATTTCCTCCGCCTTTAGAGCACTGTCGGCATTTTCTGTATGGCTCTTTTCGTTTCTCAAAAACTCCAGTCGATTCCGGTCTGAATCCTCCAACAATTCAGGATAAAGCAAGGCGCGGGTGAGTTGCTGCGCCTCCGCATCCATAAAAATTACAGCCCGCTCAATGACATTTTCCAACTCCCGAATGTTTCCTTTCCAATCATAATAATGCAGCGTCTCCATAAAAGATTCTGTCGCGCGAATATTCGGATAGCCCAGTTCCTGCTTTTTTTGTTCGATAAAATGGTTTGCCAGAATAGGAATATCCCGTCGACGCTCCCGAAGCGCCGGGACATAAATCTTACAGGTAGACAAACGATAATACAAGTCTGCGCGAAATTTGACTTTCCATTCCGCTGTGTATTTTGCCTCGTACAATAAATCAATCTTTGTAGCGGCGACAATCCGCAAGTTAACGGGAATGTCACTGATTCCGCCAACACGGCGGATGAATCCGGATGAGATACAGCGCAACAACCCTGCTTGGATACTGAGCGGCATGCTTTCGATCTCATCCAAAAAAAGAGTGCCGCCGGAAGCGGCTTCCAGCACGCCTATTTTACCCTGAGTAGACGCGCCGGTGAACGCTCCCGCCTCATAGCCAAACAGTTCACTGGCAAACAGATCCTTTTGAACTGTCCCGCAATTGATGGCCACAAAAGGCATGTTTTTTCGTTGGCTTGCATTGTGTATGGATTGGGCAAAGAGTTCTTTCCCTACGCCGGTTTCCCCCTGAATCAGCACGGTTGCCTCATTGGATGCAACGATAAACGCTTCGTTTTTCGCCCGCAAGAAATTTGGGTCTTCGCCCAACAGATCCCGAAAAGTATGCTTTGCCACGGAAATTGGGAACTGACGGACAGGAGGTCCGGAATGCTCCGGCGCCTTTAGCAGATAAAAAATCATTTTGCTGTTAACCTTACGGCTTATGCCGATCGGTTCCTTTGATTTGTTTTTCTTGCCCGCCTCATCGGCGGAGCATAGGATATCCAGTTTTTCTGCAAGAGGCTTCTCGCCCGGAAAACCTTGAAATCCCAACAGCCTGATGGCAGCCTGGTTGTACTTTGCCGCTGACTTATTTCGATTGAACAATATCACACCGTCCGAGAAGTCAGGGAGCATTTGCATAAACAGTTCCAATGTATCGCTATCGGTATCACGGTTCCTGTAGCCTATGCGGAACATGACCTCCATCAACTCTATGAAAGCGATTCCCTGCTCATATTGTGCCTGAGTGGGTTGGGGTGGCGGGAGCATGACGGTTACGACTCCAACCGGATCTTTTTGGTCATTGAATACCGGACTGCTCAGGCAAAACTGCTTACAAAATGGAAGTTTAAAATTCTGATAACCAAAACAAGTGGCCGGTCGTTTTTCCGCTAAAACGATGCCAACCGAAGTCGTACCAATATATTTTTCACCGGCGTAGGTTTCATGTTCCGGAGAAATATCCGAAATGATTTTGCCGTTTTGGTCAAAAAAAGCAACCATAAAATGAAAACATGAGAAAAAAAATTTAAGTTCTCTATATGGGAGTTGAAACGCGGTGGAAAATTGTTCCGAATTTCGTGCAATAGGAGTGTCTGATATATGTGGATTGACGCCCAGTGCTGTGCTGCGTATCCAAGAGTTGTAGATGTGTCGGGGAATAACGTCAAGATTAACATCTTCGCCCATGAAGAACTTTTCCCGCTCCGTTCGAGTTTCTTCTGCGTGTTCCAAATAGAATTGAAGTGATCCTGTATCAAAATTCATTTTTTCCACCCACTATTATCATATTTTAAAATAATTATATACAATGTTTATTTAAATGACAAGATATCTTTTTTTAAAATATGAGACATATGGGCATTATATTTATTAAATTCAAGAAGCTTCATCTGCCGGATATTCCGAAATTTTTGAACACACTGTCCGCACCAAACTGAACAGTGACTCCGCTACCGGATGAACACTGCTTCCGCATAAAATGAACAGTCAATTCGCCGAATTGGTCATTGAAT
>JAISRJ010000196.1 GCA_031273705.1 Clostridiales bacterium | reverse complement strand
ATGGTAAGAATTGGAATTTGGGTTACAGAACCGGCGGAACCGGTACTTCCACCTTTTACTATCCCCGCCCGTTCAAATAACGAAGCCAACTCTGAATAAAGATAACCCGGATACCCTTTTCGGCTGGGTATCTCTCCGCGAGAAGAGGAAATCTCGCGCAGCGCCTCGGCGTAGGACGTCATATCCGTCAGAATAACCAGAATATTCATGCCTTTTTCATAGGCTAAATATTCGGCGGCTGTCAAGGCGGCGCGAGGGGTAATAACGCGCTCTGCAACCGGATCATTCGCTAAATTCAAAAACATTACAACGCGTTCGATCGCGCCGCTGTCCTCGAACGTTCTCCGGAAATAATCGGCGACATCGTACTTTACACCAATTGCCCCAAAGATAATCGCAAAATCCTCATCAGAACCCAAAGTCGCCTGTCTTACAATCTGGGCCGCTAACTGGTCGTGCGGTAAACCGTTTCCGGAGAAAATTGGAAGTTTTTGGCCTCGAATCAAAGTTGCAAGCCCATCAATCGCCGAAATGCCCGTTTGGATATAATTACGCGGATATTCACGAGATACTGGATTAATGGGTTTGCCGTTAATATCTCTGCGAATTTCGGCATAAATCTCGCCCATCCCATCGATAGGCCGACCCATTCCATCAAACACCCGACCTAATATTTCTTCCGATAATTTTAATTCCATCGGTCGCCCAGTAAACTTTGATACAGTGTTCGTCAATGATAATTCGTCAGTGCCGTCAAATACCTGAACTATCACTTTATCGCCCATTATCTGCACAACTCTACCGAGCTTTTCTCTGTATCCGTCAACTTTAATCTCAACTATCTCATCATAGGAGGGATCTTCCACATTTTCAAACACAATAAGGGAACTGCCTCGAATTTCATTTAAACCGATATATTCCATTGCCAGCCCTCCTATGTGTTTTTCTCGTACAATTTATTATAGAAATCTTCTATTTCCGTAAAATATTTTTCTAATTTTTCCAGTTGGTCATTAGGCACAACGTACTTAATCGCGATCACGCTTTCAAAAATGTTCTCCGATTTTAATTGATTCATGGGTATCCCGGCTTTAATCAATTTTTCGCACCGATCATTAAGCCGCAAAATAATCTCCATCATTTTCAACTGCTTAGCAAACGGCACATAGGTATCAAGACTGTGGTAGGCGTTCTGCTGCACATAGCCCAGCCTGATAACCCGCGCAATTTCCAGCGCAAGCCTTTGTCCGTCCGGTAAAACATCAGAGCCGATTAATTTAACGATTTCCATTAGTTCACTTTCTTCATATAATATACGAAGAATCTCTTGACGCTTGGAAAGAAAATCCACACCGACATTGGCCGTATACCATTCTTCCATGTCGTCCAGATATTCGCTGTAACTGCTTAACCACTGTATGGCGGGAAAATGGCGGGCATAAGCCAACGTGCGATCCAACGCCCAAAACACCCGCACAAAACGTTTTGTGTTTTGTGTAACCGGCTCCGAAAAATCCGCGCCTTGCGGTGAGACCGCACCGATTACCGTAACAGAACCCTCGGTATCATTCAGGTTTTCCACATAACCCGCCCGCTCATAAAACGCCGATAACCTGGATGACAGATATGCGGGGAAACCTTCCTCCGCCGGCATTTCTTCCAATCGGCCGGACAATTCGCGCAGAGCCTCCGCCCATCGTGAAGTGGAATCCGCCATCAACGCCACATGATAGCCCATGTCACGATAGTATTCCGCAATGGTTATGCCTGTGTAAATACTGGCCTCACGCGCGGCAACCGGCATGTTTGAGGTATTGGCTATCAGAATGGTCCGATCCATCAATGCCTTGCCCGTGCGCGGATCCTTCAGCTTAGAAAAGTCCTCCAACACCTCGGTCATTTCATTTCCACGTTCACCGCAGCCGACGTAGACTATTAAATCAGCGTCCGACCACTTCGCCAATTGATGTTGAGTCATAGTCTTACCCGTACCGAATCCACCGGGGATAGCCGCCATCCCTCCCTTGGCGATGGGAAACAGCGTGTCGATTATCCTCTGCCCTGTTATTAAGGGGCGGCTTACTGTCATGCGTCGTTTTGCAGGTCTTGGTACACGAATCGGCCATTTTTGCGCCGGTATTATAGTAGATTCAATACCATCGGCTTTCTTAACCCGGGCTATTTCGTCGTTAATGGTATACTCGCCGTCCGGCGCGACAAAAGATAAAATTCCGTCCATACCGTTAGGAATCATCACTCGATGCACAATTGAGTCCGTTTCTTGAATCTCACCAATGATTGCCCCCGCCCGTATAGTATCGCCGATTTTTTTCAGGAAACGGATACTCCATTTTTTCTCGATATCCAGATTCTCAACATGCACACCCCGACTAATAAATACCCCTGAATCCGCCTCGACAGCCTTTAACGGACGTTCTATTCCGTCGAAGATATTACCTACAATTCCTGGGGCAAGTGTGACGGATAACTGTCCGCCGGTAGCGTATACGTCTGTTCCCGGTCTCAAACCCGTGGTATCCTCAAATACTTGTACGGTTGCAAACTCACCGCTAAGCCTGATTATTTCACCAATCAACCGTTCCTCGCCGACAAGAACCATTTCGGACATTTTAAACTCTCCGGTTAATGTGACGGTTAGCACAGGTCCGTTAACGCCAAAGATCTTTCCTCCTATTTGCATTATTTTGACCCCCTGCCGTAATCCGCGAGTTTTAGTTCATTAAACCGCTCACGCTCGTCTTTTAATCGAGATTGATAGGTATAATCCTCCAATGAGTTTTTGTCGAGATTCATTAATTTAAACCCGCCGATATAATCGTCGTCAACCGGAACAATTTCGGTCTTGTCCTCATAAAATTTCAATAGAGGAACATCTCGCTTGCTTATAAAGATCTTGCACCTGTTATGTTTTTGAATCAGTTCCGCTACCCGGCGAGTTAAATCAGTTTTATATTCTTCGGATTCGGTATATTTGCGAAGGCGTTCCGTTACGCCGTCAAACAGCCCTTGTATTAGTCTTGAGCGCAGTTCCACGGCGTTTTTTCGCGCTTCTGTCGATGCCTGAATAATTTCTTTGTTCTTTTTTCTTTCTATTTTATATGTCTCGGATCGCAGTCGCTCGTCAGCCTGCTTTTTGGCGGTAAGCGTTATTTCTCTTACAGCCTCGTTCATTCGCTGTTCAATATCGCGTAAAATCTCAAGGCGGCGCGATTGGGCTTCTTGAGTGGCGACCTTGGAAAAAAACGCGAGTTTCTCTTTTACATTCACAAAATCCCCCCGTCAACCCAATTTAACACCGATTGCCTCGCGCACATAGCCGGTCAAAAAATCCTTGGTCCGGCCGGTGCCGTGACGATCAGGGATTTCAACCAGCAAGGGCAGGTTTCGAGTTAGTTTGATTGTATTAATAATATCAGGAAACTGCTTGGATAGTTTTTCCATGATTAAAACAATACCAATCTCTTCATCATCCATTATTCTATCCAACTGTTCTTTCAATTCATCCTGTGTGTGAACCACCGCTCCCTCTACCCCAACAAGGCGCATTCCGGTGTGTGTATCCACATTGTCACTGATAACATAAATCTTCATACTCGCCCTAAAATAGTAAATGAAATCAAGAGTCCATAAATCGCGATACCCTCGCAAAGGGATACAAATATTAAAGCCTTACCCATAATGCCCTCATTCTCTGAAAGAGCGCCCAGAGCGGCCGCCGCGGCTTGACCGGTAGCTATACCCGTTCCTATTGTGCAAAGCCCCGTTACCAGACCGGCGGACAAAAACGCCATGCCCTGAGCCGAGGATGAAACAGCCGTAGTCGCGGCACTTTCAACCTCCGAGGCGAACACATTTCCACTAAAAAGCATAACGGCAGTAAAAATCAGAATGCCGAAAAATCCGATTAGATTAACGGCCAGCGCCGCTTTAAATCGTCCCTTCTCTCTCTTGCCCATATAAAATATCGCCGCCGGAATTATTATTGCCCCGGTCAATAGCGCAATCAGAAGATAAAACATAAAAACCTCCTATTTCGTTTTCCGATATGAATGAAAAGCCCTGCCTTCTCCGGCAAAAAACCGGCTGAACATCTCGTAAAACTCCAGCCTAAGAACTTGGATGCCCACAACCAGCCCTTCCAAAAGCATTACAATAATATTGCCCAAGATTATCACAATA
Source organism: Clostridiales bacterium (assembly GCA_031273705.1). Classification (GTDB taxonomy): domain Bacteria; phylum Bacillota; class Clostridia; order Lachnospirales; family WQUN01; genus JAISGK01. Next base: position 6,512 of record JAISRJ010000196.1, on the reverse strand, counting down.
AGATTATGTCTTTCTTCCGGGGCTGAACGAGACAGTAGCATAACAACGCTCATCATACCGGCGTGGCTAAGGGCGAAAGCCCCGACTCTAACAAATGACACTGTGTTTGTAAAATATGTCAGCAGAACTTCAAACAGCTCAATAATTGTTTCTAATGCAAACATTCCGACTCCGCCTTGAAGTCCAATCTTTTTTCCTTGAATTAATTTTGTAAGCGGCTCACGCAACGCGATTAAAACTAACGGCAAAACTACAAACAGAATAACCAGCGCCACAGCCAGAGAGTGCAAGTTATAAATAACCGACAGTACTATTCCTATAACCGCCGAATAAAATACAAGGCCCGCGATTCCGTTTGGGCTGAAAATCAGTTTTCCCCAGTTTTTCTGGCGCACGGCGTTAATAATATTCAGCGCCATTACGCTAAGTATAAGGAAAATGCCCACGCCGATGGCAAAAAGCAGAGTGGAATTAATGTCCCCGGCCGGATGATACCACAGCGGCTCAAAACTTTCAAAACCAAATACACTGCCGTACAATAAACCAAAGAACATACTGCTTACGCCAATTATCGTCATAATAGCGCCAAGTTGCATATCTTTTCTTTTATATAAATAGAAGCCAAGGAGCGCTATGATCGCGCCTTGCCCCAAATCCCCAAACATTAAACCGAAAAGTATCGTGTATGTAACCGCGACAAAAGGTGTCGGGTCAAATTCGCCGTAGCTCGGCAGGCCGTACATAGCTGTAAAAAACTCAAAATATCTTATCACCGGCGGATTTTTAAGTTTTGTAGGGGGAGAACTTGTTGTAAGTACCTTGTCACTGTCGTTGACGAACATAACCATATCGTCGCTGGCTATCTCCCTTTGAAGAACAATCGCGTCGCGTTCCGCCATCCAACCCACAAACACGAAAACGTCTTTAAAAGTTTTACTGGCGTACTTGTGTGTTTCACTGATAAAATACATTTCACGGATTTTGGCGGCGGCCTCGGCCAGCAGAGGAGCATCCAAACCACCCTCGTCATTCTGCGCCGTCAAGCGGCTGATTTCCGCCAAGACACCCGAAAGCCGCTCATCCATCATCCGCATAACGCGTTCCGGATCACCGGATAACGTTTCGCCGTCAAATTTATTTTCTATATGCACTCGCTCAAAATGCAGAGACAAAAAAATAGAGTCTACCTTTTCTTTCATGGTTACCGGAGCGGCATACAATCCCCAGATATAGTCCTTTGTTCTGTCGGCTTGCACAAACAAAATTTCTGGATCATCGTATAAAAAAGCTTCTAATTGCCTAAAATTACTTACCGGCATTTTTCCAAACGTGACTAAAATCAAATTAAAGCCGCTCAATTTAGCCATATCAAAGCGCATAGAAATGAAAGGCTGTAAAGAACGATTAAAATTCTCCAAAGCCTGCTTTTGCTTTTCCAACTCTTTTATTCTAGCGTATCTGCTCTCGTAATTCTCGGCCGTCTCTTTCAGAACCCGCATAGCCTCTTCGGCGGACATTTTACTTTTTTTTACATTTGGTATCTTTGTAATCTTCTCTATGTGTTCAATTTTATTAAGCGCGTCCTGATATGGGTTTACGGATGAAAGCTGCGTCAAGCCCTCCGCCTCCGCCAATTCCCTCGTGGCATACTCAAATTGAATATCAAACCGAGAAACATACTTTTCTATAACTCGATCCAAATCCGCGATACGCCCCATCAGGTTGACATACATCATGCGTTCAACCATTCAAAGCCTCCTTTTCCAAAGGAAAATATAAATAGCTGAAAATCTCCTTCACATTAAGTTTGTACCGAATGCCCTCAAGCAGAGAAATTATATTGCTAAGCTCCATTTGTTTCGCAAATACATAACCCGTCGTATAGGCCAGTGAGCGTGGATAAATCAATACCGCGCGATTATACAGCTTAGTCATTTCATTCTTAAATGACCGCTCAAAATCAGTTGACCGCTCAAAAACCTTCTTATATGGTGAAGTATCAATCTCTCTTCCCAATTCGTCAGTCGTGCGGCAGGCGGTCATTCGCATAAGCTGCCCCCGGTTTAACTTATAACTAACAGGTATCATGTAGGCAAAGATTCTTGAGTCATTGATAGTATAATACCTCTTTAATCGCTCGACAATGATTATATTGCGCAGATCAATCTCCGTACCGATAATTTTTTCCATAATCCGTCTATTCTTTGTATCCAAAAATTTTTGCTTTTTCCACAGATTCATATAATAATACAGATCGATCTGCATCTCAATTTCAAACAGCAAGCTGTTCGACGTCACGTTATCCGAGAGCATCGTATATAATTCTGTACCGTTAAGATTTTGAATAAACTCCCCGACATTCTTAGAGGCAATCAGCGCGGCGGTATCGATTTTCATATCCGATCCTATCAGCATTTTTAGTTCCGGAGCGGTATAACTAATATTGCGTTCATCAAACACCATACAAAGCAAAGTTTTTATTATACCCAACTCAAAGCTCAAAAAAAACGCGTTCATAAATTTCCGGATATTAAAATCACTAATAAAGTGATATATGCGCGAAAACTCCTCCGACAAAGACAGAATAATTGTCTGCTCTATCAGATCACGATGAACTTCCACCCCTACCGTGCGCGACATAACATTTTTATACGTCGAAACCTCTGCCAACATACGCGCGACACTCTCGACGGAATCCGCGCGACTTAACAGATCGTAATCGGCCCTTTTCAAAAGATTCCCTCGCATTGCTTTTATCTTTGCGTTAATACCGCTATAATCCATAATCTAAGCCTTTCATCAAGCCAAAACACCCTTCAAAACAAACTCTGCTCATGGTTTAATAATCCTGTCAAATATATTTGTTTCCCAGTCATTTTTATTTCTTTCAAATTCGTCGGTAAGAATATTTAACCATTTATCGCTTTTCCGTTTTATCTCCGCGCTTTTAGCACTTGATTTTCTCTGGGCGTCAGCATATAATCTCTCTAATTTCCTATCGGTTCGCTTATTTATTTCATCGCGCACAGCTTCTTGCTTTTCAAGAATTTTTTGTTCTATATTTTTTTGTTCCTCTAAAGCCTCGTCAATCAACGCGCCGGCATTGTCTTCAATCAAAATCAATGCATTAATTATATCTTCCAACTAATTTTCCCCCGCATATAACCATATTAATTCAATATAAACCCCCGGCGACAGGAAGGCAGCTGCGATTCCTGCCGCCGGGGGCGGCACTATAGTATCAACTCTAGCCTTGAATAGCCTTGTTGACCTCTGCGGCAAAATCTTCGGAACGTTTCTCCAAACCCTCGCCAGTCTCGTATCGGACAAATCTTTTTACAGCAACATCCTTTCCGACGCTCTGCAAATACTGACTGACATTCAGGTCTCCGTCTTTAACATATTCCTGCTCTGCCAGGCAGAACACCTTCATTTCTTTTTCCAGCCTGCCATTAATGATATTCTGTAAAACCTTATCCGGCTTGCTTCTGTATTTGGGATTCTTCGCGGCATTTTCACTTTCCTCAAGCTTAGCCTGTTGTGTGAGAATTTCGCGCTCTTTCTCAATAAAGTCCGCGGAAATATCATCGCGAGAAACAAACTTGGGACTCATTGACGCAATTTGCAAACAAATATTCTTACCCGCTTCTAATAAATTGGGAGAATCCCCGGCAATTTCCAATAGTACAGCCACACGACCAGCGAACATATCATCACTGATACTTGCCGCCCCGTGAACATAATTAACCAATAAACCATTGTCTTGAGCCTCATATTTCTCAAAACGACGAATATCCAAACGTTCGCCTGTAACGGCGATCTTTTGAGTCAAAGCTTCTTTTACAGTCATAGACTCGTCAATATGCCACTTATCCTCTAAGAAAGAGGCTATATCGGCGGAATCCGTGCGTATCGCCTGCCCTACTACCTGTGCGACATATGCTCTAAAGTCCGAATTTTTCGACACAAAATCTGTTTCGGAATTAATCTCAATAATAACACCGGTTTTACTATCCGGCGCGACATAAGAACTTACCAACCCTTCCGCGGCAATGCGGCCCGCCTTCTTGGCAGCGGCAGCCAACCCACGCTCCCGCAAAACATCAACAGCCTTATCAAAATCACCGTCAGCCTCTACAAGCGCGTTCTTGCAAGCGGACATACCGGCATTGGTGGCGTCACGCAAACTTTTTATCATTGCAGCCGTAACAGCAGCCATATATTTTTTTCCTCCGGAATTTTAGTTATAGAATGTTATATAATACACTATTCAGCGACCGAGGCAAGAATTTCTTCGGCTTCCGCAATAGATTCAAGCACAGGTTCGGGCTCGGGTATAGTTTCGGCAATTGGGGGAACTGGAGCCGGGGGAATTTCCGATTCCATAGCGGTATTATATTGCTCACCCTGCCGAGCCTCCAAAACCGCATCCGCCATCTTACCGGCTATTAATTTAACGGCGCGGATTGCGTCGTCGTTACCGGGTATTACATAATCTATTTCATCCGGGTCGCAGTTAGTATCCACAATCGCCACAACCGGAATGCCCAAATTACGCGCTTCTTGCACGGCGATGCGCTCCTTGCGAGGATCGACGATGAATAAAGCGTCCGGAACGTGTCTCATTTCTTTAATGCCGCCTAGATTCTTTTGAAGTTTTTCACGTTCGTGCATCAGTTGAGCTACTTCTTTTTTTGGCAGAAGCTGCATTTGCCCGTTGGCTTCCATATTTTCCAATTCTTTAAGGCGTTTTACACGTGATTTAATCGTATTAAAATTGGTGAGCATACCGCCAAGCCACCGCTGGTTTACGTAGTACATACCGCAACGTTCGGCTTCTTCCTTTATGGACTCCTGCGCTTGCTTTTTTGTACCGACGAACAGAATGTCTCCGCCGTCCTTAACCATTTCCGTTACCGCGCGATAAGCTTCATCCACTTTTTTAACTGTTTTTTGCAAATCGATAATATAAATCCCATTACGCTCGGCGAAAATAAATTCAGCCATTTTGGGATTCCAGCGCCGAGTTTGGTGTCCGAAATGCACGCCTGCCTCTAGCAGTTGTTTCATAGAAATTACACCCATATGATCCTCCTTTTGGTTTTACCACCACAATCCAATAACCCGGGGTTGTGCCCGAGCACCATCAGCATGAGGGATTGTGTGAGTATTTTACATAAAGCTTAATATAACTCAATTCCAAAAAAATTGCAATAGGCAGAAAAATTACGCTTATTCCCAAACCGCCTTCGGATACAAAGACTCGTCATAGAAATAAGCCCCAGTGCCTATTTGTTTGGCTAACTGCTGCAGTTCCGATTCTGTGAAATAAAAACGGTCGCGCCCCAAATTACGGGCAATAGGTGTGGAATCGTAATAATACCAGCCTTCGCCTACATCAATCAAATTCCAGTAATGCGGAGCATAGCCATTTTGCGGGGTTACTAACCGTCTTACCTGGATATTGGGTATACCCGCGCGCGTCAGCAAAACTTCGGAAGAAGAATAGAAGATAAAACAATCTCCGCTCTTTCTGGTAAACGCCTGATGCGCGCCGTCAATAGCGTTGTTATGTTCAGAGTTAGTCGTATATCTAAAACCGTGAACCACATAGTCGAAAATGGCTCGAGCCTTTTCTTTTTGTGTCATTTCATCCGTGGTAATCTCTTTTAGAATGCCGTCCGCGGCGTTAAATACCGTCTGCGGCAATATCTTTGACAAAGCTAAAAAGGCTTCTTGCGTTACAGAATTACCGGCGGCGTCCGTGGCGGTGTATAAGAGCCGGTACCGTCCGGCGGCAGTGGGATCCACTTCGTGGGAATCAACGGTTATTTCGCAGAATCCGGAATCGTCCGTCGCTGCGATACCTGTTATGTAATCAATTTCAGAATTTATTTGCGCGTAACGATTTAAAATAGGTTCAAAAACCGGCGGGGTAGTGTCGTTCAGCTTTTCTTCTAACACAAGCTGCGCGGCGACCGTGGCAGTATCCCCGCTATCGTAGACTAAAAGCAATGTCACTGTCTGCGGCCCAATATATGTAAAATCCGGTTGTACTACAAAATCTACCCTTACAATAGGTGAAACCTCGGGCAATTTAACAAAATTCTCCGGAAGGAATGAAGTTCCCACAGTTGAAGTTAATCTTAAAACAGAATAGATGGTTTTGTTCTCCTTCATTACGATAGAAAGAATTTCGGAACCGTCCGCCGCCCATAATGTACATGGAATTAGCAATGTAACAGCAATAAGCAACATCCCCGCCAATTTTCTCATAATATTATCCCCCATAAAATATTTTTTAAGCTATGCCCATTAACGGACCAAACTAAAATTCATTCGCTTCATATTTTGGCACACGCGATTGTAATTGTCAATGGAAACGTTCATTTCTGTGAATTACTTATGATAATTTCATCCCTAGAAAATCACGGAGGAAAATTTCATCCCCCCCGTGTCAATAATCTAGAGGTGAGAACGATAATGAACAAAAAGGAAATACTCAAGGACAC
>JAISRJ010000115.1 GCA_031273705.1 Clostridiales bacterium | reverse complement strand
TCAATATATTGTTCCGTAAGTTCAGCTATCGGAATATCATAGATATTAATTTGATTCTTCTCAATTAAATGCAGTAGCAGGTCGAACGCGCCCTCGAACGCGGGGAGTCTTATTTTAGCCGCGGGCGCTGTTTTAGCCGCGGGCACCGTTTTAACCGCGGGCGCTGACGACACGGAGTACGCGGAATTATCCATTAAATTTCCCCCCAAAAGGACGAAAGAATATCTTCCATGTTAATGGCGGGCCGGCAGTGCGTCCATTACGCAGGGAAGAGACTTCTGTATTCGTCGGAGCCATATCGCCTGTCGATCAGCAGCGCCGCTCCCTTGTCCGTTTCCGAGCGGATTATACGCCCGGCAGCCTGCATAACCTTATTCATCCCCGGGAAAACATACGCGTATCTAAACCCCATTGTTGGATATTGCTTTTCGTAGTAATCCGCAATCACGTCGCGTTCTTTTGTAATCATAGGCATACCCACGCCGACTATTACCGCGCCGATCAGCCTGTCGCCCTTTAAATCAATCCCTTCCGAAAACATTCCTCCCAGTACCGCAAACACCGTAAGAGTTTCCTTTGGGTTAGCCGAGAAATTTTCCAGAAACGCTTCTTTATCTTGTTCGGTCATATCCGGGTTTTGAACCAGAACCCTAACCATAGGACAAAGCGTTTGAAACTCCGTTAATACGTCATTCATATATTTATAGGATGGAAAGAAAATAAAATAATTTCCCAGCCGCATGGAAATAAAACTAAGAATTAATTCCGCCACTTTATTCAGACTGGTTGCTCGGTATCTATAGGTGGTCGTTATTTTTAGTTCAGCCATCAGGCAGAAATTTTTAGTCGGAAAAGGTGAAGGAAGTCTTATTATATAGCTGTTATCGTCCCCGCCCAGGGTTTTTACAAAATATTGAGCCGGAGTGAGCGTGGCGGAAAATAGAACCGCGCATTTGGATTTTTTCATTTCATCCGCAAACAGTTTGGAGGGATCCAGGCAGAACAATTTGACTCTCCGCGCGGAGTTTTTGTTCCCCTCACAGAATATTATATAGCGCGAATCGAATAATTCGGATATTCGTAAAAAGTCCAGGCATTTAAAATATAGGCTGACAAACGTATCCTCAGCGTGTGACATTTCGGAACCTAAATATTCGTTCGCCGCCGGTAGAAATGAATTTAAGGCTTTATAAAGTGCGTCGGGTTGTTTGGGGGAAGAGTATGAATGAAATTCATCGCCGCCATCTTTATATAAACTAAAAGTTTTGATTATATTGTTAATGAGTTTTTTTAGGTCGCTTTTTTTGCCGAATAGCTTTTTCACGTTGGTGAACTCGCATTTTTCTAAAGCCGCGGAGAACATCTCCCGCCCGCGATCCACCATGTTATGAGCCTCGTCGTTAAGCAGAATAAATTTACCGCCGTCCGTAAAAAAGCGTTTTAGTTTAGCTTTGGGATCATACACATGGTTATAGTCACAAATTATAATATCACAGAATAAAGAAACATCCAATTGATATTCAAACGGGCAGACATTATAGTGGTCGGCGTATCGGTCCAATGTCCGCCGGTTGATAAGACATTCGTTCGAGACTAAATCAACAATAGCGGAGTTGACCCGATCAAAATGACCGTTGGCGCGAGGGCAGTCGATTGGGTTGCACAGAGTTCTTTCCAACGGACAAATTTTCTCTTTGGCTGTTAAAGTGACGGAACGAACTTTCAAACCGCATTCGGACATAATCCGAAGGGTTTCTTCCGCGTTTTTGCGGGTTATGGTTTTGGCGGTGCAATAAAAGATTTTTTCCGCGTGGACGCCCAATGATTTTATGGATGGAAAGAGAACGGAAATTGTCTTGCCGATGCCGGTTGGCGCCTGAGCGAACAGCTTTTTCCCCTGCTTGATAGTTTTCCAAACCGCGACCGAAAGCTCTCTCTGTCCGGGACGAAAAGTGTAGGGAAATTCCATCGATTTGGCGGTTACATCGCGTTCGTTAATCCGATTTATATCCATTATGGCAAATACATGGTATTGGGTAATTAACGCGAAGAAAAAATTTTTCAAGTCTGAAACGTTCATCTCTATTTCAAAGGCTACCGTCTCTAATGTTTCCAGATTGCCGTATGTTAAACGGATTTTCGCCGCCGGCAAATCGTCGGTTATACATTTTATATAGGCATAACACTTTGCCTGTGCCCAATGCCACCGCTCCGGGTCGTTTTTGATTTGTTCCGGGGGCAGTAGCGTGGATTTTATTTCCTCTATAGTAATGAGAGACGCGGGAGAATCCTCACAGGATAAAATGCCGTCCGCTCTTCCTTCAATAATGTAATCCAGTTCCTCATACTCAAAATTAAATCTAAGAAATACTTCGCTTTCATATGTTAATCTATTTTTCTCCGCTTCTTTTTTTCTTTGCTTTTGAATTTTCCTATGCAGTTCCGCACCTTGCAACGCGCGATTCGCGCTCATGTATCCCGTGTCTATGCTGCCTCCGCGCAAAATAAATTCCACCAGGTTTCGGACGGAGACGGAAATTAGTTGTCGTCCCATTACAAAAATAAATAACAGCCGGTATATGTAATAGTGCGATTACCGTAATAATACTCAAGCCCATTGGCTTCGCACACCCGGTTTACTAATAATCCATAGGCTTCCATTGATGAAACAGCTTGGTCGGGATAACGACAGGGTGTAGGATACGAGCAAGTTTCGCACAGAGTACACGCGCCCGCGCCCAAGGCAAGGCTATCACGGCCCAGCGTATTACGAAACGCGTTAAATCTATCTTTATGTCTCTCTCCGGTGAGAGTCATTTCTTCATAATCGAACTCGTCAATTAACGCGCCGGTAGTTTGAACCAGCAGTCCGGAATTATAGGAATTTATTTTGCGTTGATTTTCCTCTACACTGCCGCAGGCGGGCGGGCACGTCCAGCGCTTCCCGTAAGAGCGGCATTTATCAGCCGCGCACATGTCTCGAACTTCCGGCAGGGCAATCAGTGTGGCGGGGTCTAACGCCGCGGAATGATCAAACCCGAACGCCAGTGCCTTTTTAACATAATCATAATCCATAATATCCCTCAATTCCATTTTCTGTATTATAATCATATTAGTAAGAATTATCAAACGCAAAAAAAGCAAAAAGTCAAGTATCCAACTTTTTGCCTGTACCAAACTTTTTGCCGCATTACTTGTAAAGAAACGCTCTCTCGCTCTCGTAAATCCCAAAAAAGCCTTCCGCCATTGGGCGAATGAAGAAATTGCTTAATAATAAGAGCTTTGTTCGATAAAAGGCATTAACATGGCTATAAAACCGCCCAACATAGTCGAAAAGATAATTGAAATAGCTATCATAATAATAGATATAATCAGCATAGCGCGTGCCCAGTTTTTGCGATTAATATTACCGGCGCTGCTAAATGCCCAAACTAACAATAAAATGATACCCACGCAGGGAATACAAGTAAGCAGAATGTTTATTACCCAATCTTTTACAGACAATGGTCTTTCATCCTCACCGGGCGGCGGAGCTGCCGGCGGCCGAGAATTGTAATCATTGTAATTGTCCAAAATATCCTCCCAAAATTAAAAATAAATTAGGCTACAAAGACATTCTATCATAATACGTATATCTTATTCAATAGTTTAGCGAGAATTGGAAACAATATACCTTTTTCATTAAATTGGAGCGGCTCTGTGCCCCAAAAGAGCTTTACCCGCAGAATGTACACTATAAGGGCGGCGACGATCGAAATAATTATGAACCAGTCACGAAGAGATTTCAGTTTTGGTTTATAAAAGCACAAAGTCGAAACAAAGACATAAATAGGAAACGCCGCAATCATTGGGTTCATACGCAGGCTGCCGGATATATCGCCTCGCATTAACCTAATACCCGCTCGGGTCAGTCCGCAGCAAGGGCAAGGCAAACCCAGCAGTACCAGCGACGGACAGATTGCGTTATAGAAATACTGTGTAACAAAGCAATAGATCAAAAAAGCGGCGGTCGCCAGTAATAGGCGCCGCCAATGGGTCACAAAGCATTTCTGAAAGGAGTGCAATATTATCATATTCAATAAACTCCATCTTGTGACAATGATGACACGCGTAAGTAATTACACACATTTACATTTGTCTTACTCGTACCAGAGGCTTTTAGGGTGTCAAAATTAGCTTTCAGTCACATTCTCGGAAAGATAATCCTGGTTAAGCGCAATTAATTTTAAAAGATAATCCCTGCCGGGTCCGCCCGGTAAGTTCCTTGCGTTTACGCAGGTTTCGGGGACGATAGCTTCGTAGATACTCGAATCAAATTCTGGCGACACATCCTGCCATTCGTCTAAAGTTAATGTCTCCAGCGTTTTTTTTTCGGCAATACAATAAAGAACCAGCCGCCCGATAATTTCATGCGCGTCACGGAAAGGCAGACCCTTCTTAACCAGCCAGTCGGCGGCGTCCGTGGCATTTACAAATCCGTCGTTGCAAGCGGAACGCATGACATTCTCATGAACGGTCATAGTATCCAGCATTCCCTTGAAAACAATCAGACAGCTTTTAATTGTATCCACAGCGTCGAAGATAGATTCTTTATCCTCTTGCATATCTTTATTATATGCTAATGGCAGACTTTTCATTACAGTCAGCAAACAAATTAAATCCCCGTAAACGCGCCCTGTTTTCCCGCGAATTAATTCCGCCATGTCGGGGTTTTTCTTCTGCGGCATAATACTGGACCCGGTCGAGTAAGCGTCGTCCAGCTCTATAAAATCAAACTCTTTGCTGGACCATAGTATGATTTCCTCACAAAATCGGCTCAAGTGCATCATTATTATTGCCGAAGAGCTAAGAAATTCCACACAAAAATCCCGGTCAGAAACCGCGTCCAAGGCGTTTAACGTTAGGGCGTCGAAGCCCAACAGTTCCTTTACCATATCCCTATCCAGAGGGTAAGTCGAACCCGCGAGCGCCCCCGAACCCAATGGCATTGCGTCCGCGCGGTTAGAAACATCGGTCATTCGGTCTATGTCGCGCATGAACATTTCCGAATACGCCAGCAGATGAAACGCCAGCGTTATGGGCTGCGCCCTTTGCAAATGTGTATAACCGGGCATTACAGTATCAATATGCTTTTTCGCGAGTGTATTGATAACGGACAGAAGCTCAAATAGCAGATTATTTATATTCTCTATCTCTTCACGCACATATATTCGCATATCCAAAGCCACTTGATCATTACGGCTGCGTCCGGTATGGTGTTTTTTTCCGGATTCGCCGATCCGCTGAATCAATAGCGACTCTATATTCATGTGAATATCTTCGGCGGAAAGATCAAATTCGACATTGCCCGCGCGTATTTCGTCCAGAATATCATTTAAACCTCCGATGATTTTATCGGCGTCCGTCTGCGGTATGATACCTTGCCGCCCCAGCATTTTGGCGTGGGCAATACTTCCGGCGATATCCTGTTCGTACAATCGGCAATCGAAAGAAATAGATGAATGGAAATGATCCGTTTCGGCGGAAGTTGTTTTCTTAAATCTGCCGCCCCAGAGTTTATCCATTATTTCGTCCGTTGCTTTGAGCGGATAAAGCGCGGACGGTTATCGGCAACCCGAATAGCTTAATAAATCCGTTCGCGTCGTGGTGATCATATAAATCGCCGGTGGTAAAGCTGGCTATGTTCTCATTATATAACGAATATTTTGACTCTACCCCCGCCGAGATGATATTGCCTTTATATAATTTTAGCCGCACTTTACCGGTGACGGTCTCTTGCGTTTTATCAATAAACGCGGTGAGCGCCTCGCGCAGAGGTGTAAACCATTCTCCGGAATAGATCATCTCGGCGTATTTTGTCTGGACCGTCTCTTTAAACGCGCTGGTTTGCTTATCCAGGCAAAGATATTCCAAATCACGATGCGCGGCCATTAATATAGTTCCGCCGGGGGTTTCATATATGCCGCGGCTTTTCATACCGACTACGCGGTTTTCCACTAAATCTACTATACCGATTCCGTTCGATCCGCCTAATTCGTTTAAAGCATCCATAAGTTCCACAGGGGGAAGGGCTTTGCCGTCCAGTTTTGTGGGAACGCCTTGGGTAAATTCAAGTTCGACATACGTAGGTTTATCCGGCGCCTTTTCGGGTGTTACAGACATAACCAGTATGCGATCAAAGTCGGGTTCGCTTGCGGGGTCCTCCAGTTCCAAACCTTCGTGGCTACAATGCCACAAATTACGATCGCGGCTGTAGCTCTGCTCTTTCGTCATTGGGGCGGGGATTCCCCGCGCTTCTAAATATGCCAGCTCTTCCTCGCGAGACTGTAAACTCCATTCACGCCAGGGAGCGATAATCTCTAATTGAGGAGCGAATGCTTTTACTGTAAGTTCAAAACGAATTTGATCATTACCCTTACCTGTGCAGCCGTGACAAATGGCGTCGGCTTTTTCGGCAAGCGCGATATCTACCAAGATCTTGGAAATCAGCGGTCGAGCCGTCGAAGTGCCCAGCAGATATTTATCTTCATAAACAGCCCCGGATTTAACTAATGGGTATAGGTAATCTGTAATATATTTCTCACGCACGTCCTTAATATAACACTTGGCGGCACCGAGACTTTTCGCTTTCTCTTCCAACCCGTCCGTTTCCTTGCCCTGCCCGACGTCCACACACACGGCGATTATCTCACAATCAGGATCGCGCTCTTTCAGCCAAGGGATGATAACGGTCGTATCCAATCCCCCGGAATACGCCAAGACTATTTTTTTTGCGCCCATAACATCCTCCTATAAATTATTTTTGGTATCAAATTATATTCCCGCCAATAGGCTTTCCTGCCGTCATATTATTTTCAGTACACACGCTTCTATTATACACCGGATTTACTTTTTTGCAATGGAAAATGAATAAACTTGCAAAATATTTTTCATGGGCGTATAATTATTCATAATGATATAGCAATTTCACAAAGCAATGGAAAAAAGGAGGGTTAGAATGATAAAAGTCGGAATTATCGGGGCGACAGGATATGGCGGCGGGGAATTAGTTCGTTTATTGGCTTTTCATCCGGCGGCGAAGGTTCATGCGGTTACAAGCCGCAGTTATATAGGTAAGGCTTACAGTGAGGTATTTGAAAATTTTCGGCACGAAGAGGAATTGGTTCTTCAAGAAGAAAATATGGATTCTATTGCCAAGGAATGTGATGTTGTTTTCTTGGCCTTGCCACATGGAATAGCCAGTCAAAAGGTGACTAAAGATTTACTGCGTAAAACGAAGATTATTGATTTTGGCGCGGATTTTAGACTGTCCGACGCGGATGCTTATGAGAAATGGTATAAAGTGGAACATAGCGGAAGAGAGGTTCTATCGCAGGCTGTGTACGGGCTTAGCGAGATGTATCGGGATAAGATCGCGAAATCGCGATTAGTCGCAAACCCGGGATGTTATACTACCTGCGGGATCTTAGCGTTGTATCCCTTGGTAAAAGATAAAATAATTGACTTGGATAGTATTATTATAGACGCTAAATCCGGTGTTTCGGGCGCGGGGCGCGGACTTGATTTAAAGTTGCATTATGATGAAGCTAACGAGACTGTAAAGGCTTATGGTATCGGCAATCATCGTCATGTTCCGGAGATGGAGGAGCAGCTTTCCATAGCGGCGGGGCGACCGATTTTATTGTCTTTTACACCGCATTTAGTACCTATGAATCGCGGTATCTTGTTGACCGCGTACGCTAAACTGAATAAAAAATTCTCTTATGAAGAAGTAAACGAAATTTATCAGAAGTATTATAAGGATGAATATTTTATTCGTCTGACCAAAAAAGGCGTTTCCCCCGAAACAAAATGGGTGAAGGCATCCAATTTCTGTGATTTGGGTTTTACGATTGACGAGCGGGTCGGAAGGATAATCGTAGTCGCCGCGCTGGATAATCTGGTAAAGGGCGCCGCCGGGCAGGCTGTGCAAAACATGAATCTGTTGTTTGGTTTGGAAGAACGGGCGGGGCTGGATATGCCGCCGGTATTTCCGGCCTAGAAAGGAGACTGAAAGGTTTATATGAATCAAACAATAACCGCGCCAAGGGGGTTTAAGGCCGCCGGAGCGCATGTGGGTATAAAGAAGAATAAAGAGGATCTTACCTTAATTCTATGTGAGAAAGAAGCGACCGTTGCCGGGTGTTTTACGCGGAATGTCGTAAAAGCGGCACCTGTTATTTATGATCAGGCGATATTGAATGGGCGGAATACGGTTCGCGGTATTGTAATAAACAGCGGCAACGCAAACGCCTGCACCGGACGGCAAGGATATGCCAATACAGTTGCTATGGCGCGGACATTCGCGGAACTCACGGGCTGTTCGACAGACGAAATTTTAGTCTGTTCCACAGGGGTAATAGGTCAGCAGTTACCGATTGATATTGTTATTGATGGAATCAAACAGGTGTTCCCAACGCTGAATGACGACGAGCAAGCCGGAAAAAACGCTTGCCTGGGTATAATGACTACGGACACCATCGAGAAATACGCTTACGAGGAAATAACTTTATCGGGTAAAACCGTAAAGCTTGCGGGGATTTGCAAAGGTTCTGGGATGATACATCCGAATATGGCGACGATGTTGTCGTTTGTAACCACGGATGTGAATATTTCCTCAGAATTGCTGCGTAAGGCTTTAAGTGAGAGTGTAAGTGATACGTATAATATGGTTTCGGTAGACCGTGATACGAGCACCAATGACTCGGCTGTTGTTCTGGCGAGCGGATTGGCTGAGAATAAACTTATTGATTCGGAGAATGAGGAGTATTTTGCTTTTCTTGCGGCACTAAATAAGGTTAATAAAAAATTGGCTATGTATATTGCCCGTGACGGTGAAGGCGCGACAAAGCTGATTGAAGTGACGGTAAGCGGGGCGGATACGGATTACAACGCGCGAAAGATTGCCAAGGCAGTTGTTTCCTCCAACCTGTTTAAAGCGGCGATGTTCGGAGCGGATGCCAATTGGGGCCGGGCGCTGTGCGCTATGGGTTACAGCGGCGCGAGTTTCGATCCGTCGAAAGTACGATTGGAGTTTTCCAGCAAGCGGGGACATATTACAGTCTATGATACACAGCCGATTGTATTCGATGAGAATGAAGCGTCTGAAATTATCTCCGAAAGAAAGATATGTGTTACTATTTCTCTGGATTCGAGTATGAGCGCCGGTAAAGATTCCGGCGGTTTTTCCGCCGTCGCCTGGGGTTGCGATTTAACATATGATTATGTGCGAATTAACGGCGACTATAGGAGTTGAAAATGCGGGAATATATAGAAAAAGCAAAAGTCTTGGTAGAGGCGCTGCCTTATATCAAGCAGTTTAACGGGTACACCGTGGTAATAAAATACGGCGGAAGCGCCTTGGTTAATCAGGATATAAAACTGTCGCTGATAAAGGATATCGCGTTGATGAAGTTTGTGGGGTTTAAGCCCGTAGTTGTTCACGGCGGGGGACCGGAAATTAATTCGATGCTTAGCAGACTGAATATAAAGAGCGAATATGTTGATGGATTGCGCGTAACCGACGAGCAAACAATGGAAGTCGTCGAAATGGTGTTGACGGGCAAACTAAATAAAGAAATTGTTTCCGATTTGGTGCTGCAGGGAATAATGAGCGCCGGGATAAGCGGTAAAGACGACGCGAGCATTCTGGTTGAGAAACATATGCCGGGCGGTGTGGACATTGGCCGGGTCGGTGAGATAAAATACGTAAACACAACTTTAATTAAGACATTGATAGATAACGATTTTGTGCCGGTAATATCGCCTGTGGGCGTGGACGAAACCGGCGTAAGCTACAATGTAAACGCGGATACGGCGGCATTGGCTGTGGCGGGGGCATTGAAAGCGGAAAAATTGGTTTTTCTAACGGACGTTGAGGGCGTGCTGCGTGACCGGCACGACTCCGGAAGCGTGTATACAAGGCTTAACGTATCCAGAATTCCTAATTTGATAGAGCAGGGAATTATATCCGGCGGAATGATTCCAAAAGTGCTAGGCTGCGTCGCGGCGGTTAATGCCGGTGTTAAGCATGTGCACATTTTGGATGGCCGCGTGGAACACTGTCTGCTGCTGGAAATTTTTACAAAAGAGGGGGTCGGGACAATGGTGGAGGGAGATTTATGAGCGATCTGAAGAATATTGGAATGAATTGCATAATGAACACATACAGCCGTTTTCCATTGGTGATTACCAAAGGCGAAGGCTGTTATGTTTGGGATGAAAACGGGAAAAAATACTTGGATTTTGCAGCCGGAATAGCCGTTAACTCGTTGGGTTACGGGCATGTTGAATTAATTGCCGCAATTGAAAAACAGGCTAAGACGCTGATTCATATATCAAATTTATACTGGACGGAGCCTCAAGTTACGTTAGCGGAAAAGCTGGTGGAAAATAGTTCGTTTGACAAGGTTTTTTTCTGCAATTCCGGAGCGGAAGCGGTTGAGGGCAGTATAAAGCTCGCGAAGAAATACGCGGCGAAACATCATCCGGAGAGATTTGAGATTATTTCTATGAAAGATTCTTTTCATGGACGAACGATAGGCGCCCTAAGCTTAACGGGACAGACAAAATATCAAAAAGGTCTTGCGCCGCTGCTTTCGGGGGTATCTTTTGTAGAATATAATAATTATGAAGCCCTTGCCGCGGCCGTGAATGAAAAAACATGCGCTGTGATTTTGGAGCCGGTACAGGGAGAAGGCGGGATTCATCCCGCTGATAAAGAATACATGCGACAGGTTAGGAAGCTGTGCTATGAACGGGATATCGCTTTGATTTTTGATGAAATACAGAGCGGGGCGGGGCGCACAGGAAAGTTTTTTGCTTTTGAGCATTATGAAGTGTCGCCGGATATCGCGACACTGGCGAAGGGCTTGGCGGGTGGTGTGCCGATAGGCGCTGTTCTGGCTAAAGACTGCTTTGCGGACGCATTCGCCCCGGGGGATCACGCTTCGACTTTTGGCGGGAACCCGGTTGCGGCGTCTGCGGCGAATGTTGTGCTAACTCAAATATTTGAAAATGGATTGCTGGAGCAAGCGCAAACTGTTGGGCAATATTTGGGAGAGCAATTAAAACTGATTCAATCCAAATATCCGGGTTTGATTATAGATTCCCGTGGATTGGGATTAATGCGCGCGATAGAACTTACACAACCTGCCTTACCGATAATAAATAAATGTATACGGAATGGTCTGTTATTGGTCGCGGCCGGAAGTAACGTTATTCGTTTTGTACCCCCATTGATAATTAGTAAGCTGCACATTGACGAGTGTATGGAAATTCTTTCGGCGGCCTTGAGCGTCAAATAATAATTTTCAGGCCCACTACATGTAAAAAGCTATATTAATGTGGCAATTGATACTAGTTTGCCAAAATTTATAGTACCTGGATCTTTGCCACTCTTTTCCTATTTTCCATTATCACTGCCGCTTGTCTGCGGAAGTCGTCCCGTTAATGTGCCAAGTTACTGTTGCTGAGCAGTAACCAAAGCATAGCAATTTTTCGGGGCTTTTTTTAATTATGTTTTTGATTATGTTATTGACAAAGAGAATTTTGCGCTGTATAATTATAATCATTACATATGTGACTAATATGGTTTAATCGAATGGGGGGAGCCAGTTGGAACAAATCGGAGTGTCCAGGGACGATCATCCCAGGGATGATCATCCCGAGGACGATCATCCCGAGGACGATCATCCCGCGGACGATCATCCCGCTACCCGTAAACATAAAGCGAAAGATGAATTTATTCGTATAGTTAACCTGCGAAAATCATATTTAATGAACGGCGTTAAAGTTGAAGTTTTGAAGGGAATAAATCTCTCGATACGAAAAGGTGAATTTTTCGGTATTATTGGTTTCAGCGGCGCGGGTAAGTCAACGCTCGCGCGATGTATTAACCGTCTTGAGACGCCGGACAGCGGTAAAATATTGATAAGCGGCGTTGATATTTTAAAACTGTCAAAGACAGACCTGCGGCTTGCGCGGCGAAATTTAGGAATGATATTTCAGACTTTTAATTTGTTTGAGGCAAAGACGGCTTACAAAAATATTTCATATCCGCTTGAAATAAGCGGCGTTTCCAAAACCAATATTCGCAAGCGCGTGTTGGACGCGGCGGAATTGGTTGGTTTGTCGGATAAATTGAACGCTTATCCGGGCGGGTTGTCGGGCGGAGAAAAGCAGCGTGTAGGTATCGCGCGCGCTTTGGTAAATAGACCGGATGTGCTTTTGAGCGATGAAGCGACGTCCGCGCTGGATCCGCAGACGACTTTACAAATTTTAGAACTGCTGAAAGATATAAATAGAACAACCGGGATTACTATATTAATGATTACGCATGAACTGGACGCTATAAAATATTCCTGCGATCGGATGGCTGTGCTTGAGGACGGCGTGATAATTGAGTCTGGATCAGTTGATGATATTTTAGGTAATGCCCATAGTTATACCGGCAGATTGTTTGCGAAAGTGTTCTTTGAGTTTAAAAAATCCGTAGCGCTGTCTGATGGCGCGGGCATTTGATACCGAAGGGGGTGGTATAAGGTATGAGTTTACTGGATACTCCGCTATGGGATGTTTTAGTGGGTTCTTTTGCCGGGGATGTATGGGAACGAATTCTTCCGGCAGTAATCGAAACACTGTATATGACACTTCTTGCGTCGTCGATAACCTTGATTTTCGGGCTTATTCTGGGGGTAGTTTTAACTGTTGCAAATCCTAACGGGTTAATTCCGTTAAAGGGGCTTTATACCGGTTCGGGCTGGATTATAAATTGCCTGCGCTCATTGCCACAGATGGTAATGATAATTTTGATGATACCTGTGGCACGTTTGTTTTTTGGTAAATCGTATGGTACGAACGCGTGTATTATCGCAATTGCCGCCAGCTGTATTCCTATGTACGCGCGCATTGTTGAAAGTAGCTTGCTTGAGATTGCAAAGGGTAAGATTGAGGCTGCTAAATCAGTTGGAAGCACTAATTTTCAAATTGTTTTTAGAATAATGCTTCCAGAAACCTTTCCATCTTTAATACGCGGGTTTATGGTCGCGGTAATCGCTATCATATCAATGACCGCGCTGGCGGGTATGTTTGGGGCTGGAGGGGTTGGCGATATTGCCGTTAGATTTGGGTATCAGCGGTTTCAACATGACGTACTGTTCGCGGCGGTATACGTTTTGATTGTTCTTGTACAGTTTGTTCAGTTTATAGGGAATTTCACATCACGCCAGATTTTAAAGAGAAGAAACCTGGTGTAATAATGAGAGGAGATTATTATGAAAAAAGTAAAATTCGCAACTTTTTTAATCGTGGTAATTGCGCTGCTGATTGGTATTTCTGGCTGCTCGTCTTCAAACCAACCGCAAAACGCGTCAATTGAACCGGCACAGGTCGCCGCTAACGAAACAGATACTGCGACGTCCGCCGCGAACGAAACGGGCACTGCAACGGAGGCTATTATAATTCGAGGTATTGTGGATCTTGTGCCGCATTCCGAAATTGTCGAATTTGTAATACCCAAACTTGCGGAGCGTGGGGTAGAGGTAGTTGTCGTCTCGACATCCGCCGATTCAACGACAAATGAGAAAACCGCAAAGGGAGAAATTGATTTTAATTTCTTTCAGCATTTTCCATATTTGAATGAGTGGAACGATGTAAACGGGTTTAACCTTATAAATGCCGGTGATATACATGTCGAGCCGATTACGGCTTATTCTGATAAATTCGCGTCGGTCGATGATTTACCGGATAATTCGATAGTCGCAATTCCCAACGATGGTACGAACGAATACCGAGCTTTACGTATTTTGGAACAAAACGGGTTTATTGTGTTGGATGAAAGCACCGCCGCTTCACTCAGCGCGTCTATCA
>JAISRJ010000101.1 GCA_031273705.1 Clostridiales bacterium | reverse complement strand
GCCTTCAATAGAATCCCCCTTTCTCGTCGACATAATTATAACCGATTTGGGGGATAAAATCACGATTTATTAATTTTTTTAATATAAATTAATAGTTTTATAAATTAGTTTGACTATATAAAAAAATAGAAGCTGACATTTTGAATCAGAAAATAAAAAATAATAACATCTTCATTCAATGATGAAGATGTTATTATCACAAAGTATTTATGATTTCTTTAAATTGCCGCATTCCCCTTCGCACATTCTCCCTGTCTCCAAATGCCGACAATCGTAAAAACCCCTCTCCGCACTCTCCAAAACCAGCGCCGGGCGTACCGATCAGACGCGCCTTTTCCAGCAAAAAATCAAAAAACTCCCACGACGACATCCCATTAGTTCTAAGCCAAATATACGGAGAATGTCTTCCGCCGGTAAACCAGATTTTTAATTCTGATAGTGTATCCGCGATAATTTTTGCGTTTTGCCGGTAATATCCAATATTCTCGCGAATTTGAGCAAGCCCTTTTTCGGACAGCGCCGCGTCCGCTCCGCGTTGAGTTATATACGAAACTCCATTAAATTTCGTCGTTTGCCGGCGCAACCATAATTTATTTAAGCTAATAAATTCCCCGTTTATTTTCCGCTTTAAGTTTTCCGGAACAATTGTGTAACCGCAACGCACACCGGTAAAACCGGCGGTTTTGGAAAATGATCCGAACTCTATAGCGCAATTTTCCGCCCCCGGTATCTGAAAAATACTTGAAGGCAGATTATCATCCGACACAAATATTTCATATGCCGCGTCAAATAGAATTATAGCGTCGTTTTTGTTTGCGTAATCTACCCACACTTGCAACTTTTCTTTATTATATACCGAACCCGTCGGATTGTTTGGAGAGCAGAGATAAATGATATCGGCCGGCATTGAAGCGTCTGGCAAGGGCAAAAATTCATTTTCCTCATTACCCGCTAAAAATTCAATGCGCCTGCCGTGCATTATATTGGTATCCACATAAACCGGATATACGGGATCCGGGATAAGCGCGGTATTTTCTCTTCCAAAAATGTCCAGTACATTTCCGATGTCGCTTTTTGCTCCGTCGCTTACGAATATTTCAGACAGATTCAGATGTACGCCTTTAGCCAAATAATATTTCTTGATTGAATCTCTTAAAAACTCGTATCCACGCTCAGAAGAATATCCGTGAAATGTGCTTGCGCCGCCCATCTCATCGACAGCTTTACGCATTGCGTGGACCACGGCGTCAGCCAACGGCAATGTTACATCGCCGATACCCATTCGGATTAATTTCACGTTCGGGTGTTTTTGTTGAAAATTTTTTACCCTGTTTTCAATATTTGTAAACAAGTAGCTGTCTTTTAGATTAAGATAGTTTTGATTAATTTGCATTAACTTCCCTCCACGAGCGTTGCGGCTTCAATAAATCCATAAAATAACGGATGCGGCTTGTTTGGTCTGCTTTTAAATTCCGGGTGAAATTGGACGGCGACGAAAAACGGTGAATCTTTTATTTCTATAGCTTCCACCAGCACATTATCCGGAGAAATACCGGCTATGGTCATTCCGAATTGTTCAAATTTATCACGAAAATTATTGTTTAACTCATATCTGTGTCTGTGTCTTTCGCTTATTTCTTGTTGTTTATACAGTTTTTCCATACGCGTACCCGCTGTTATCACACAAGGATACGCGCCCAATCGCATTGTACCGCCCTTATTTTCAATTCCGTCCTGCTCTTCCATCAGAGCAATGACCGATTGATCATTAAGCGGAATAAACTCGCTGGAATTCGCGTTTTGCATACCGCAAACATGCCTCGCGAATTCGATAACGGCAATATGCATACCCAAACATAGACCCAAATACGGAACACTATTCTCTCTCGCGTATTCGCAGCCGATTATCATGCCTTCTATGCCGCGCGTACCAAACCCGCCGGGCACACATACGCCATTCACACCGTTTAATATATAAGAAACATTTTCTCGTGTCAGGTTTTCGCTGTCAACCCATACTATTTCAATATTTACGCCCAGCGAGAAACCCGCGTGACTGAAAGCCTCTATAACGGATAAATACGCGTCATGCAGCCGAACATACTTTCCAACCATCGCTATCTTAACAGACTTTTCCAGAGAATTTATCTTTACAATAAGGTCTTCCCAATCTTTCAGCTCCGGTTCGGGTGTTATAAGATTAAGCTCTCGGCATACAACGGCGTCCAGTCCTCTTTCACGCAGCATAAGTGGCACTTCGTACAGACAGTCCAATGTCAGATTTTCTATAACGCAATCCGGTTTTACATTGCAGAACAGTGATAGCTTAGCCATTATTTCAGTGTTAAGACTCTCGTCCGCCCGCGCGACAATAACATCCGGCGATATTCCAACCGCACGTAATTCCTTTACAGAATGCTGGGCGGGTTTTGACTTATGCTCACCGGAACCTTTTAAATACGGAATCAACGCCAAGTGAATAAACAGACAATTTTCCCTGCCTCGTTCCAAAGAAATTTGACGGATCGCCTCCAAAAACGGCTGGCTTTCGATGTCGCCCACGGTGCCTCCAATTTCTGTAATCAGCACATCAACACCCTCGGCGCCGCCGTATATAAAAGACTTAATCTCATCCGTCACATGTGGAATAACCTGAACTGTCTGCCCCAAATATCGTCCTTCGCGCTCTCGGCTTAAAACGCTCCAATACACCAGACCAGATGTAAGGTTTCCATATTTAGTCATATTTTCATCGATAAATCTCTCGTAATGTCCCAAGTCCAAATCCGTCTCGGCGCCGTCGTCGGTTACAAAAACCTCTCCGTGCTGATAAGGATTCATGGTGCCGGGGTCGACATTCATATAAGGATCCAGCTTTTGGGCCGTTACCTTCAATCCACGCGCTTTTAACAACCTTCCAAGGGACGCGACAGTAATACCCTTACCCAATCCGGATGCCACTCCGCCGGTAACAAATATATGTTTAGCGCGAGTCAAACTCTATCACTCCCTCAAAGGCCTTAACGCATTCGCCCTTCATCCACACCGTATTATTATTTATTTTACTGTCTAATTTAATCCTTAGAAGTCCACCTTGCAAATGAACATTTACGTACTCGTCCGCATCGCAAAATCCATTTTCTATCGCGGCGACGACAGACGCGCAAGAGCCTGTTCCGCAGCCGAGTGTTTCACCGCTTCCACGCTCCCAAACACGCATTTCAACGTTTTGCCTGTCAATCACGCGAACAAATTCCGTATTTATGCCATGCGGGAATAAGGCGTTCTTCTCAAATTTTGGACCCAGTTTTTCCAACTCCAAGTGCTTTATATAATCCATAAATACAACCGCGTGAGGATTACCCATAGATACGCAGGTTACCTTGTATACATTACCATAGATATTAATCGGATAAGACACAACACGATTCTCTTCTATCAAAGCCGGAATCCGCTTAGGATCCCAAATCGGCGCGCCCATATCAACTTCGGCTTCGACTGCTTTGTTTGTAAGTTCATCAATACCCAAATATAGAATCTTAACACCGCTCTTTGTATCTATCAAAACCTTTTTATCCTTAACATA
>JAISRJ010000093.1 GCA_031273705.1 Clostridiales bacterium | reverse complement strand
CCGGTAATTATTTACGCAGTTTAATTTCTTCATTCGCGCGGTTTATAAACGCGTCCAATCCGACGTCGGCTTCATTGCCGGATCCGCGGCTCCAAAGTGAAATATTGCCCGATTCGGCTTCCTTTTCACCCAGGATAATAAGATATGGCACACGCTCCAGACGTCCTTCGCGGATCTTAAATCCAATCTTTTCAGCCCGATAATCTGTCGCGACGCGCAAACCGGATGATTTTAAGGAATCGGCGACTTGTTTCGCGTAGTCGTTGAATTTTTCCGATATAGGCAGAATTTTTGCCTGTATCGGCGAAAGCCACAGCGGAAACACTCCCGCGTATTTTTCTACCAGCATTGCTAACGTACGTTCATAACAACCCACCGACGACCGATGGATCACGATTGGGTGACGTTTCACGCCATCGCTGTCGGTGTAAGTCATGTTAAATCGGTTTGCCAGAGCGAAATCTATCTGTATTGTGATTAGAGTATCCTCTTTGCCATAGACATTCTTGCCTTGTATGTCCAACTTTGGACCGTAAAATGCCGCCTCACCGTCGGCTTCGACATACTGAATACCAATTTCGTCTATAATCTCGCGCATTAGATTCTGAGTTTCTTCCCATACTTCCGGCTCGCCTATATACTTATCGCGATTATTAGAGTCCCATTTAGAAAAGCGATACGATATATCATCCTCGATACCTAACGTGCGCATGATATACTGAATTAAATCCATAACGCCTTTGAACTCATCTTTAATCTGTTCTCTCGTACACACCAAATGCCCCTCGGACAGCGTAAATTGACGAACGCGTATGAGACCGTGCATCTCTCCGGAATCCTCATTGCGAAACAGAGTGGAGGTTTCATTATACCTTATGGGTAAATCCCGATAACTATGCTGTTCAGCGTTGTAGATTGTAAACTGGAATGGGCAGGTCATAGGCCGAAGGGCATATACTTCTGAATCCTTAGCCTCGTCTCCCAACACAAACATCCCGTCTTTATAATGCTCCCAGTGTCCGGAGATTTTATATAAATCACTCTTGGACATAAATGGAGTCTTGGTCAAAACATATCCGCGCTTTTCTTCCTCATCCTCAACAAATCGCTGTAAAAGTTGAAGAACTTTTGCTCCGTTCGGCATAAATAAGGGGAGTCCCTGGCCTATAATATCGGAGGTGGTGAATAATTTAAGCTCGCGGCCCAGCTTGTTATGATCACGCTTCTTAGCTTCTTCGCGCGTTTTTAGATATTCGTCCAGCATTGATTGCTTAGGGAACGCTGTTCCGTAAATCCGCGCAAGCATTTTGTTCTTTACATTCCCGCGCCAGTACGCGCCAGAGGAACCGCCTTCGGAAATTAGTTTTACAATCTTCACATCCCCTGTATTGGACAGATGCGGTCCGGCACACAGATCAACAAAATCGCCTTGCCTGTAGAATGAAAGTTCCGCGTCTTTCGGAAGATCGTTTATTAATTCCACTTTATAGGGTTCGTTTCTTTCATTCATTAATGCCAGAGCTTGCTCTCGGTCGAGAGTAAAGCGTTCAATCGGGAGCGCTTCTTTTATAATTTTCTTCATTTCTTGTTCTATTTTCTCCAGCTCATCCTTAGAAAAAGACGAACCCCTATCGAAGTCATAGTAAAATCCATCCTCTATTGCCGGACCGATAGCTAACTTAGTTTCTGGAAACAATCTCTTTACCGCTTGCGCCAAAATATGGGAGGCAGTATGCCGATAGTTCCTCTTTTCAAGTTCTGAATCAAAATTGATCTTTGCCATATACAACCCCTTTCAAAGATTGTCGCATTAGACGGACAGAGCATAGAATACAGTGTATTAATTATTCCGGAGGAAGTGAATTGATGTATCCATTTAATACTGGATTTAACAGAAACGATCCGAGAAGAGTGCCGAGCGCAGATTCCAATGGCTCACGCGTGTACAGACCGGATCCGGTCGCGCAAGAACCGCAGACTGACACTTATATAGAAGCTTATAGCTACAACAGCCGCCCAGCTCATAACTATAGACCCAATAATCCTACTCGTATGCCATCTACTTGGCCGGATAATCGTCCTCCAAACCGACCGCCGAGTCGTCCGGACGATAATCGTCCGGATAATTATCCGGATAATTATCCAAATAACGAACCTCAACGCCCGAGTGGCGGTATGCCCACCTCGCCACCGCCCAATGCCATACCCACTCGCAGCAAAACCAGTCTTTACGCGGTAGACAGCGGTTCAATACGCGGCTGCCTGTATCATTACACGTATATGTGGCTGCGTAATAATACGAATTTCTGGTTTTATCCAGTGTATGTCGGAAGAAATTCAGTATCCGGTTATCGCTGGACGCGCCGACGCTGGGTATATATGGGCGTGGATCTAAAACAGATTGATCTATTTCAGTGCATCTAGCGCTAATATCTTAAATAAAAGTTCCCCCATCTCGTCCGGCATACAGACAATGCTATGCCGGACCTTTTTAGTTTTCAAATTCATAATCTGTGAAGGGGCAGGAGAAAGACTAAGCTTTTTTAAGATCTCCAACGCGCCGAACGCGTCTTGAAAATTCACCTTAGAGAAATTTTGTTGGGATATCGCCTTGCAAACACTTTCTGGAAACTTGAACGGATTGGCTGTCGAAAGAATAATATTCGGCGTAAAGTCATTTGTTTCGGTCCGATATTTTCTGTATGACACATAAGCGACAGCCGTATGCGGGTCAAGTATATAGCCGTTGTCGTTATACATCCGGCGGATACCCTCGTTACTTTCATCTTGTGTGGCGCAGTTTGCCGCAAAGCCGGGTTTTTCAGTCAAAAAACTGTACTTTCCTTTTTTGGATAACTGATCCATTAATTCAGCGGTTATTTCGCTGCCGCCGATATGATAAAGCAGCCGTTCCAGATTGCTGGAGACTAAGATATCCATCGACGGGGATGTTGTAACTATAAATTCGCGGTTTTTATCATAATCGCCCTTGGTGAAAAAATCATACAAAACGCGGTTGTCATTGGAGGCGCAGAGCAAGGTCTTTATTGGCAACCCCATCTCACGAGCGTAATATCCCGCCAAGATGTTTCCAAAATTCCCGGTAGGTACCGTGAAATTAATCCGGTCGCCCTCTTTTAAACCAAAGCGATGAACCATTTGGGCATAGGCGGAAAAATAGTAAACAATCTGCGGCAGCAAACGTCCTATGTTAATGGAGTTCGCGGACGACAGGTAGACATTTTCTAAGTGATTTTCTAAGAAGATTTTTTTCACGCCGGTCTGAGTGTCGTCAAAATTGCCGTTGACCGCGATAACGTGCGTGTTTTCCCCCGCTTGAGTCTGCATTTGCAGCTTTTGAATAGAAGAAACGCCTTCGCTGGGAAAGAATACAAAGATCTCGACGCCTTCAATGTGCGCAAAGCCTTCCAAAGCCGCCTTGCCGGTGTCGCCGCTTGTCGCGGTAAGAATGACTATCTTCTTATTTATGTCATGTTTTTTAGCGGCTAGTTTAAGTATTCGCGGCAGAAAAGATAACGCCATATCTTTAAAAGCCAGTGTCGGTCCGTGGAATAGTTCCAGAAAATAGTATTCTCCGCGTTTTTCCAGAGGCGCGATTATCTGAGAATCAAATTTTTCGTCGTATGCTTTATACACGCAGCTTTTTAACTCATCCGACGAATAATCCGTCAGAAAAAGCTTCAATATATTTATCGCCAAATCCTGATACGATAGTGAGAGAAGATGGGTCAGATTATCTATCTTAGGAAAAATTTCCGGTACATACAGCCCGCCGTCGTTTGCCAGACCGGTTAAAATCGCTTGACTGGCGGAACATTTATCCGCCTTACCTCGTGTGCTTACATATTGCGTCAGAATCACCTCATAATCCAACTCTGCTGAAATTTATTTTTCAATCGCCCATTTTGAATTTTTCCCCATCCCAATGGGAAATTTTCTACACAAACCAAGTTCCAACCGTCCGCGCTCGAATCAACTTCGAATGATTCACCTTTAAGATAGCGGATGATCTCTTCATTCTGGTATGAATAGTTTATAACTTGGGTCACATCACTCTTTTTTAAACCTATAGCAAATGCCTGAGACGGCTCGAATCGTTTTTCTTTAAGCTCTCCCAAATACCAACCGCCCCGCGCGATACGAATCCCAGAAAGATCCGGCAGTCCGTCGGGGACAAGATAAAGAGACTCGCCGAATAAATTAAAATGTTTGTTGTCGCTTATATCATCAAAGACTGTGTAAGGGTGCGCGTCGCGCTTACGCCGTTCAACAGAACCGCACTTTTTAAACGAATGGGCGGAGCCTGTTACAAAGTTCCCGCAAAAATCCCAGAATGGTTTCAGTTTGCTTTCGGGAAAAAATTTATTACCCTTAATTAATTTATGATATTTTGGATTGAGATTTTCAGTCTGAATTGAATTCAGTTGAATCGAAGTCTTTCGTCTTTGCAGAACACAGACAAAATGTCCTTCCGCTTTTTGCAAGTGCGGCCATATGCGCCCCGTCCCTTCAATAAAACCCTGTTCTATTCCCAGCGCTTTACAATTTAAAGGAGTGATGTAAAAATCTGTATGGGCGGTCAAAAATTTATTGATTATCTCTTCATTCTCACTTAATCTGAATGTACATGTAGAATAAACAATTCTGCCCGACGGATTTGTCAATTGCGCGGCGATATTTATGAGATTGCTTTGCGCGGATACTATTTGTTCGGCGGATAAAAGATACTCATTTATCATGCCGGGGTTTTTGCGGTACATACCCTCGCCGGAGCAAGGCGCGTCCACCAGCACACAGTCAAAGAACTCGGGAAATCGTTTAGCTAATTTTTCCGGCTGTTCGCAAAGGGCGATATAATTCGTAATGCCTGACAGCTCGCAATTCTTAACCAGTGCTCTTGCCCTTGAGGCGCTGATGTCGTTGGTTACGATAAGCCCCTTGCCCTGTAAATACCCCGCGGCTTGAGTGGTTTTACCTCCGGGAGCCGCGCAGAGGTCTAAAATCTTTTCCCCGGGTAAAATCTGAGCGGCGGCAGCCGGGAGCATTGCGCTGGGTTCTTGCAGATAAAACAGCCCGGCGTGATAAAAAACATTCTTGGCGGGTCTGTATTCGGAAGAAAAATAAAAGCCTTCTTCGCACCAAGGAATAGATTCATTTAAAAACGGCAACAGGTTTTTTAATTCAGCAGGTGTGGTTTTTAGCGGATTCGCTCGCAGTCCGTAAGTTCGTTCCTGTTCCAGCGAGATCAGATAAGCGCGCAAACCATCTTCTCCAAGGACGCTTCGCATAGATTCTATAAATGTGTTCGTTAATTGCACAAGTAATATTCCCCCAACCCCCAAATGATTGTAAATTTCAGCGGCAATATTTACAGAATTTGAAACTGAAAGTGTTAATTGTGTTTTACTTGTATTACCTCTATGACATTACCTCTATGACATAGGTTTACGTCTACCGAGGATAACTATATCAAATTATTTTCGTTTGTGCAAATCATTGATTTAACATCAAAAAACTGCCTTGTATCCCCGCCGCCGCTTGTCAAGGGTTTTTTAATCGGCGTGTGTTTTTTAATCGGCGCATAAAAAACTCCGAAACGGCTTGCTACTGCCGCTTTGGAGTTCCTTATGTTGCTGAATTGTCCGCCTTACTGTCCCCCGCCGCCTATCCCGCGTAAACCGGAGCGCCGCGCAGAGCAGGAGCGGTAGGCCGAGCGAGAGCAGAGTTTGTAAAGGATCTGCGCTTTGTTGCCGCGGAATACGGCCTTTGCGTCCTTTTCAACGATCAGCTAGGAGTAATCCTCGGCGTATATGCCGCCGCCGTCCTTGGCAGCGGTGTTGCCATCGATTGTTCCCCCCCGCATGTTGAACAACGCGTCTTTTGTGATGATGTACACGCCGCCGCCGTTTTCGGTCGCGGCGTTGCCTTCGATTGTTCCCCCCTCCATGCTGAACGTGCCGGTACTGACCAACACGCCGCCGCCGTTCTCGGTCGCAGTATTGCTTTCGATTATGCCCCCCGCTAGGGTGAACGCGCCGCCGTCGAAGTACACGCCGCCGCCGTTGACCGCCGTGTTTTTGTCGTCCTCGGCCGGACCTCCGATCGTTCCGCCGTTCATGTTGAGGTTCTTGCCGTAGCAGCTGACATATATGCCGCCGCCGTTATTGTCTGCGGTATTGCCTTCGATTGTTCCCCCCTCCATGGTCAACATGGGGTTATAATAGGCGTAGTACTGGTCGGGGCCGAAGTACACGCCGCCGCCGTTATTGTCTGCGTTATTGCCTTCGATTGTTCCTCCCTTCATGTTGAACGTGCCGTGGCCGCTGTACACGCCGCCGCCGTTGCTGCTTGCGGTATTGCCTTCGATTGTTCCCCCCTCCATGTTGAAGCTGTTGTTGCTACTGTACACGCCGCCGCCGTCTTTGACTGCGGTATTGCCTTCGATTGTTCCACCCTTCATTTTGAACACGCTGGTTCCGAAGTACACGCCGCCGCCGCTGCCGCTTGCGTTATTGCCTTCGATTATTCCCCCCTCCATGTTGAACG
>JAISRJ010000092.1 GCA_031273705.1 Clostridiales bacterium | reverse complement strand
TCTGATATAAGGAAGTGTGAATGATGAAAGAAAGAGTACAGAGTATTGGCAGGTTTTTGAGCGGTATGATTATGCCGAACATGGGCGTATTCATTGCGTGGGGGATTATTACGGCGCTTTTTATCCCGGATGGCTGGATCCCGAACGAAAAATTCGCGACTCTGGTAAGCCCTATGCTGAGTTATCTTTTGCCTATGATAATCGGCTATACCGGCGGGTACAGCGTATATAAGCAACGCGGCGCGGTCGTAGGCGCTATCGCGACAATTGGTGTGGTCGTCGGCGCCGATATTCCCATGTTTATGGGCGCGATGATGGCCGGGCCGCTTGGCGGCATTTGTATTAAGTGGTTTGACGACGCCATGAAAAATAAAATACCCGCCGGTTTTGAAATGCTCGTTAATAATTTTTCTGCCGGGATTATCGGAGCCTTTTTAGCAATCATCGGCCTACTTGTCATTAACCCCGTGTGCTTGGGTATTACAGCGGTACTGAATCTAGGCGTCCAGTTCTTTGTAGATAACAGATTGCTTCCGCTTACGGCAATTTTTGTAGAACCCGCGAAAGTCCTTTTTCTTAACAACGCCATAAATCACGGTATATTCTCACCGCTGGGCATAGAGCAAGCGGCTTCCGCCGGAAAATCCATTTTCTTTATGATAGAATCAAACCCTGGACCGGGCATGGGGCTTCTTCTGGCCTATTGCCTAGTGGGCAAAGGTAGCGCCAAAAGCAGCGCGCCCGGAGCGGCTATTATCCACTTCCTGGGTGGCATTCACGAGATTTACTTCCCGTATGTACTGATGAACCCCGTTGTTATACTTGCCCCGATGGCAGGTAACATGTGCGCCATATTTATTCTTCAATTGCTTAACGGTGGTCTTATCGCCGCCGCCTCACCGGGCAGTATCTTTGCGGAATTAATGATGACCCCCAGAGGTGGATTTTTTGTAAATATCCTGGCTATCTTGATCGCGTGCGCCGTTTCGTTTATATTATCTCTTGTACTGTTAAAGTTTTTCGGTAAAGATGAAGATCTGGAGACAGCCCAGCAAAAGGTCAAGAGTATGAAAGCGCAGTCTAAAGGTTTGACAATTGAAGACGATGCTCAAAGGCATGTCGGAGCGGGCCTGGTAAACAAGATTGTGTTCGCGTGCGACGCGGGTATGGGTTCCAGCGCGATGGGTGCCACTATGCTGCGCAAGAAGCTGAAAGCGGCAGGCTTAAACAATATAGAAGTGATACACGCTTCGGTAAGTGAAATTCCTTCAGACGCTCAGATCATCGTTACGCACCATGAGTTAAAAGAGCGCGCGCAATCCAGTAATCCCAGTGCGCGTCTTGTAACTATCAGCAATTTTATGGGCGCGCCGGAATATGACGAGTTGGTTAAAGAACTTGTGAAAAGTCAAAGTGTAACAGTCTAAACCGTCATTTACGATAACAAGGGGCGAAATTATGAAAGAATTTACATATATCATACAGGACCCGGCCGGCATACATGCCCGGCCGGCCGGTATGCTGATTAAGAAGATGCAGACATTTAACAGCGATATTACAATTACCAAAGGCGCTAAGACCGTGAGCCTTAAAAAATTGTTCGCGTTAATGGGTCTGGCGATCAAACAGAATGAAACTATAACCATCAAGGCGGATGGTATTGATGAGGATGCCGCGATAGATGCCGCCAAACAAGTTATCGCCAGCGAAAAAATATAACGAGAGTGACAATTTCGCCTAGGTTAAACATCATGATGACGCTCCTCCTAAAAAGCCCTGAGCCCGTTTCGGTAGAAAAATTCAGCACTTTGCTGGATATAAGCAGGCGAACAGTGTTTCGTGAATTAGAGACGGCGGATCGTGTATTAAAGTCATATAACATCAACCTGTCAACCAAAAGCGGCAAGGGAATGGTTCTGGAAGGCAGGCCCGAAGATAAGAATGAGTTAAGGGAAGCCCTGGAAAAATCCGGTAAGACAGAACCTTCGGGGCGGCAGGAACGTCATATTCAGCTTTTATTAGAACTGCTTGAGGACGCCAAACCGCAAAAGCTGTATTATTATGCGCATAAATTAGGTGTCAGCGAATCGACAATAAGCAATGACTTGAATATAATTGAACCCTGGCTGAATGGATTTCGTGTGAAACTGATACGCAAACAAGGTTACGGGGTTTACGCCCAGGGTGGAGAAATTGATTTTCGCAGAGCGTTAATGTCCGTCATGGCTATGAAACTGAATGGCGCGCCTGTTGAATCAATTTATTTGGAAAACGACATAACTGAGGTATTCAACAGGCTGGCACATGAGTTATGGCGCATATGCGCTTGGATGACTCCCGAATCTAAAGAAAATCTTCGTCTTTACTTATTGATAACCGTCCACCGCCTAAAGCGAGGCCGCGAAATTGAATCCGGCGACAAATCAGATGAATACTGGACAATGGCTGAGAATGTCGCCGAACTTTTTCATAAGTGGTTTGATCTTAAACTTTCAATGTTTGAAATCTCTCGCATTTCCTTTGAGCTTTCCATATGCCGCGTAAATATTACATACGTGCCCACCGCTGACGACAACAAGGATTTTCAGCTAAAAAAGCTGGCTTTTAAGATGATTGAAATGTATGATCCCGCAATATCCGCCGCCCTTAAATTGGACGAAACGCTGATAAACGGACTTGTGTTTCATCTGCGTTCCGCCATCGTGCGTCTAGAGAGCCATACTGTGCTTCATGACCCCATGTTTGATCAAATTATGGAAAGATACCCGTCTGTTATAGAAAAAAGCGCTAAGGCGGCACAGATTATTACAGGCGAAGACGGTTGGATGCCGGAAAGCGAAGTCAGTTTTTTGGCAATGCACTTCGGCGCCGCGGTACATAGATTGCAGGATCGTAAAATAAATAAACGCAAGGTTAAGATTGGCGTTTTATGTGTAAACGGTATCGGCGCTTCATATCTGTTGGCGGCGCAAATAAGGAAATATTTCGATTCGTGCGCCGAGATTGAAGTCACGGATTTGGACGACTGCGTGAACGGCGATAGGTATAGGCTGCTGATTAGCGCCGTGCCTGTAGAAGGCGCAAACATCCCGGTAATAATAACCCCGCCATATATTGACGACCGTACAATTCGGGAAATTCGGGAAGCTCTGGATAAAATATCGGATTCTACCGCGACCGAACGCGTTGAGGACAGCGCTGAAGAATCTCTGCCCCTAATATGCCGAAAGCTTAGAGAAATTTGCGACGACATAGGTACATTGATTGAGCGGTTTAGCATCGTTCCAATAGAGAACGACTGTGACTTTGACCGTCTGGTAAAGCTTGCCGGGTATCGGTTCGGCGACAGCGAGGAAAATGGCCGTATGATTTACGCGTCACTTACCGCCCGGGAACGCATATCTACTCAAGTAATACCCGAAATGGGTTTTGTGCTACTGCACAGTCAGACAGAAGGGGTCGCCGATCCTGTGCTGTCACTCATCGCCCCAAATGACGGTCGCTTTGAGAATCCTTACTTTAAAGATACCCAGGTAAGTGTTATTATGTTACTGCCCCGGAATTCCTCGTTGGAGAGAAAGCAAATGATGGGGGAAATCAGCTCCGCCTTTGTGGACAATGAGGATTTAATGACCGCTGTGCTTAATTGTGACCGAGACAAAATTATTCTGTATTTAGAAAATGTACTTAAAGACTATCTGAAGTTATTTTTAAGAGGTTTGTAGTATTCCAGAATATTAACTAAAAAGACGAGAGGCGGGTTATATGTTCAAGAAGCAAACTAAAACCCCGGAGATTCTGAAAAAGGATAATATTTCACTTGATTGCCCAGAGTCCGAGAGTGCGGACGCTATCCGCAGGTGCGGGAAAATGCTAGTTGAGAGCGGATATGTAAACGAGAGGTATATTGAGGGAATGATTGAGCGCGATCACAGCTTTTCAACCGCTATCGGAAACCTAATAGCAATCCCTCATGGAGAGATGAAATACAAAAATGAAATTCTGCAAACGGGATTGGTCGTTTGCACATACCCTAAAGGGTTGAACTGGCAGGGAGAAAAGGTAAAGCTTGTTATCGGCATTGCGGCGAAGGGCGATGAACACCTGGACATATTGGAGCGTATAGCCGAATCTTTTGAAGATGAAAGTGCTGTTGAGGAGATAGTAACAAGAGGCGACGCGGGTGAGATTCACGCCTTGCTTACCGGAAGCGGCACCGCCTGATGATAATAACTGTGACCCTTAACCCGGCTCTGGATAAAACCGCTGAATTGGATCTGCTGCGACCCGGCGAGCTGAACCGGCTTAAAAATGTTATTACGGACATCGGAGGTAAGGGGGTAAACGTATCCAAGATGATAGCCGCCCTAGGCGGCGGATCGATTGCCACTGGAT
>JAISRJ010000024.1 GCA_031273705.1 Clostridiales bacterium | reverse complement strand
ATACATAAGGTTTTGTATGTCGATTTTACGCCGGATTTTGCGGACTATAACATAACCGCGATTATTAGCGGCGTAGAAAACGCATCGCGCGTCAGAAAGTATTTTCCGGCGGTGTATGGGACTAAAATCGGAAAATTGTCCATAGCTTTTTTTGACCGGGCGACGGATACCTTGGATGAGGCGTTTGACAGATTCGCGAAAAATCATGACACTGTATTGCGTGCCGACGTAATCGAATACCCTTATTTGACCGCTGATTCCGCGAATATAAAACCCGCGCCAAAATCTATCGTTATGTATCACGATAAGCTGTCTTTTTCGGTGCTTGACCGATCGATAATTTTTGGAGAAACACTTAACGCCGAAGACTTTCTTAAAACAGAGGATAACTCTGGGATTACGGGTATCACGTATTTAAAAACACCCGATTTTTGGCATATAGGTTTGCAGTCTGTAAGCGTTTCCGTTAAATTCGCGGATGGAACAGAAAAGACTGTCGCCGCTAAGTTGAATATCTATCAAGGTAAGAACATTGTCACATTGCCGGTTGGAACCGACAAGACTTCTATAGGAGGGCAAATGTTCGCGCCTGGTTCAACGGCGGTCATGGTTGCCGGCGCCGATCGCTTGGATATGAAAAGGACCGGTCGCAGTTACTATGTAGCGCTTAATCTGGACGAGAATATTATCTACGGCGTTGTTAAAACGGAAGGGGAAGAGGCCGCTTTTGTCAGCGACGACGAACCTCCGGTGTTTGAATCTGTTCCAAACCTGTATGCGCAAGTCGGCGGCAGCGTAAATTATCTGGATGGCGTAGTTGCTTCGGATAACAATGGGGACCCCGATATTACCGTGGATTTAAGCGAAGTTAATCCGGGCAAGGTTGGCAGATACAAAGTAAATTATACCGCGACAGACATAGGTGGCAATACGGCGACCGCAAGTACATATATTTCATTGTCCAATTCTAATCCGTCAACAGTATTGGCGAACGCCGACAGGGTGCTGGCAAGTATCACCAATAACAGTATGACGCAATATGATAAAGCTCGCGCAATTTATAATTGGGTTATAGGTCATGTAAGTTATGTGGGCGGTTCGGCTCACGATAGCGTGATAGACGGGGCTAACACGGCTTTTAATCGCGGCAGGGGCGATTGCTTTATATATTATTCCGCTTCTGAAATTTTATTGACACGCGCCGGTATCAGAAATATGCGCGTTAAGCGTCTTGGCGGTTCCAGTGAACACTATTGGAACATTGTAAACGTAGGAGACGGCTGGTATCATTTTGACACTACGCCATATTCCGGCGGCGCTCCGCGCGTTAGATTCATGTTCTCCGAAAGTCAGGCTCAGGCGTACTCGCGCCAATACACTTATTTATACTATGGATATGACCATTCACTGTATCCGACGGTAAACTGGAACTGAGTTTACCGTTTAGCGCCGGGGTGGTTAAATAATGAGTCGTAACGGAATAGGGTTGAGCTGGAAATAGATATGAGATTCTTAAAAATTATTGGGTTCGTAATTTCATTTGTACTTGTAATATCTATGTTTCAAAATCTGCTTACGCCTAAATACATGAGCGATATATATGAGGGGGCAATGGTAGGCGAGTATTACAAAGAGACATTGCCCCATGACATAATTTTTATTGGGGACTGCGAGGTCTATTCCAATATTTCTCCTATTACATTGTGGGAGGAAAAAGGAATAACTTCTTACATTCGCGGGGGTCCTCAACAATTGGTTTGGCAAAGCTATTACATATTAGAGGACACACTTTCCCGCGAAAAGCCCGACGTCGTAGTTTATAATACACTGGCGCTGCAATATGATCAACCGGACAGCGAGGGCTATAATCGTCTTAACATAGACGGAATGCGTCTGTCCGCATCGAAAATGCGTTCTGTGTTCGCTTCTAAATTCGACGACGAATCCATGCTGTCATATCTGTTTCCTATTTTGAGATACCATGGCAGATGGTCGGAATTGTCGGGCGATGATTTACGATATTTCTTCACAAAAGATCGTGTCACGCATAATGGATATATGTTAAGAGCGGATGTTAAACCATTAGAATTTACACCGCCCGCACCCAGATTGTCAGACTATAATTTCGGAGAGGGGGCTTTAAAGTATCTATACATGATGACCGCTCTCTGTAAAGAAAAAGGTGTGGAACTGGCGCTCGTAAAATCTCCCGCTATTTGGCCGCACTGGTATGATCAGTGGGATACCCAGACAGAGAATTACGCGCGGGCGAATAATCTGTTATACATAAATATGTTGGAATTGTCCGACGAGATTGGCATCGATCTATCGACGGATACCTTTGACTCTGGTGTGCATTTGAACATCTTAGGCGCGGAAAAGGTTTCAAAATACTTGGGAAATGTCTTTTCGGAGAAATATGGAGTGCGAGGACATAAGGACGATCAAGGCTACGTTGAGGTTTGGGAGCGTAAAGTGAAAGACTACGACAATATGTACGAGATACAACAGCGAGAGTTTGCGGAGGAAGGCAAGGTTAGCACATTCACATTTTGAGGAGGTGGGGAGTTGAAGACTTACATGAAAATACTAGCTAAATTGTTTGCGTTATTAATTACAATAAATTTACTGTCCGGATGTGCCGAAAATGTCGTAGACTCGAGTGATGTCGTAACGATGAATGAAATAGAAGCTTCGGGAAATTCTGCCGACACGTCGGAAGTGACAGAGAGCGCGGCGCCAACCGAAACGCCGACCGCTACGCCATTTCCGACCGCGACACCCGATCCGACGGAGGAATCTACTCCGACCCCCGATCCAACCGAAGAATCTACACCGACTCCGGAACCCACGGCTGAATCAACGCCTACACCTGTTCCGACGGAAGAATCTACGCCCGAACCGACCGCAACCCCAGAGCCGACGCCAACACTTGAACCGGTCGCGCCGTCTGTAGGTTCGCTGCCGAGTTCGCTTGTCTTTAAAGCAAACGGAGTAACTATAAAGATGAACGATAACGCCAACGATATTGTCGCCGCGCTTGGCGCTCCGAATCAAACTTTTTCCACGCCTAGCTGCGCGTTCGACGGAGAGGATAAAATCTACTACTATAATGGATTTTTCATTAGCACATATCCGTCCGGTGAGACTGATTACGTATTATCCGTAACTATCCAAAGCGGATCTGTCGCCACTCCGGAAGGCGTTAAGATTGGAATGAATTACGACGGCATGGTAGAAGCCTTGGGCGAAAATTATTCGCAGATGTTGGACTCTTATAAATATACTGTGGGCGACACAGAATTGACATTGATTTTTGAAGGCGGCAGCATAGTAGAAATTACATATTACAACCTGGCGGCGTAATCCTTACCGCCATTTTTTTGTGAGGGATTTAATGGTTCGGCTTATAAAACCCTGTATCGAATACTGGCAGGATTATCTTTGGGCTGTAAAAGAGTGCCAACGATCAGGTGATTTGGGTGAAGTGAAAAAAAACGCGGCCATTGCTTTAAAACAGTATCAAGCTTTAGAAGAAGCGAGAGCTGTCAGTTATTATTGGCTGATGAATGGCAGAGAATTAATCGGCATTGGAATTTTCAGGCATACTCTGGATAACGAAACTGAGAAATTTAATGGTCACCTGCGAGTTTTGATTCGCCCGGATTATCGTGGCAGAGGTTGGGGAACGAAGCTCGTTTCTCTGCTGTTAAGGGTAGCGGCCGGTAAGGGGATTAGATATGTATTGGCTGTTTATCCGCAAGGTAACGGCATCGCAAAGGCGGTAAAACGAAACGGCGGTTTTGTACTGGATAAGATTTCGATTAAATCCGAGGAATCTGGAATATCCGAAGTAATCCGCTGCCTGTTGGACACAAAGATTCGCATACACCATTGGCGTGAGCCGAACTTTAAATTCCGGGACGTGAAGTTTATTAACGGCCCGAATATATTACTGCGTTTGGACTACACCAACCCAGGAGATAATAAATACTGCCCGACATATAAGTTTGATATTATGTCGCGCGATGAAAAAGTCGGTTATGTGGATTTACGCGTGGGTTTTGATACGGAGATTTATTACAGCGGAAACATTGGGTATCACGTACATGAACAATTTAGGGGGCATGGGTACGCCGCGGAGGCTTCGCGATTGTTGCTGCCGCTTGCCAAAGCGCACAATATGAAAATAGCTACAATAACCTGCAATCCGGATAATTTAGCGTCGGCCCGCACGGCGGAAAATATTGGCGGGCGATATATAGAACTTGTAAAACTTCCGCCGAACAGCGAACTGTATCGGCATGGCGACAGATTAAAAAGAAGATATTTGATCTTTTTGTAGTATCATTTATAATTAATATCTAAAATCTGATTATAATATTCTAATTGGCGACAATATTTTTTTGAGGTGAGCATATGTCGGGACATTCTAAGTTTTCAAATATCAAACATAGAAAAGAGCGTAACGACGCGACAAAAGGCAAGGTTTTTACTCGTTTGGGGCGCGAGATAGCAATGGCGGTAAAGTCGGGCGGGGCGGATCCCCTGGGAAACAGCAGACTGCGGGATGTCGTCGCCAAGGCGAAAGCAAATAATATGCCCAACGATACCATCGACCGCAGTATTAAAAAAGCCGCCGGCGATCTTAACGCCGTAAATTACGAGAGCGTTACATATGAAGGATACGGTCCGAACGGCGTGGCGGTTATTGTCAAAGTGCTGACCGATAACCGCAATCGCGCCGCCGCTAATGTAAGGTCGGCTTTTACCAAGGGCGGCGGGAATATGGGTGCGACAGGCTGTGTATCGTTTATGTTCGACGAAAAGGGATTAATCATGCTGGAAAAAGAGGATACAGACGAGGAAGAGTTAATGTTGCTGGTTGTAGACGCCGGCGCGGAGGATTTTTCCACTGATGAGCAAAGTTTTGAGATAATCACGGCTCCGGAAGATTTTTCAGCGGTGCGCGAAGCCATAGAAAAGGAAAGATTTACTATCTTATCAGCCGAAGTGACCATGCTGCCTCAAACTTATGTTAAGCTTACAAATCCGGAAGATGTGAAAAAAATGCGCAAATTATTGGATATGCTGGACGACGAAGATGATGTAACAGATGTTTTTCATAATTGGGAAGACGAGTGAAAACCGGATTTTTACTAACCGTCGCGTATGACGGCACAAATTATTCCGGCTGGCAAAGGCAGAAAAACGCCTATACGGTTCAGCAGGCGATGGAGGAAACCCTTTCAAAGGTATTTAACCAGCCCATTGTCGTAACCGGCGCAAGCAGAACGGATGCCGGTGTTCATGCCCTTGGGCAGAGAGTTTGCTTTTCGGCGGAGAACATTTCTGTTCCCTTAAATAAAATTCCTTTAGTCTTAAATAACTGTCTGCCGGAGGATATAGCGGTATTCAACGCCGAAATTGTTCCGCTGGATTTTAACCCGCGTTATAGAGCGAGGGAAAAAACGTACCAGTACCGGATTGATAATGATACGTTTCCTAATCCGTTTTTAAGGAAAACAACTTGGTATTACCCTTTCATCTTGGATGTTGACGCAATGAAAACAGCGGCGGCGTATTTTATGGGCGAGCATGATTTCGCGGCGTTTCGATCTACGGGCACGGATTATAATTCCACAGTACGTGAATTGTTTGAGTGTTCGGTAACTCAAGAAAAAAAAACTATTACAATCACTGTGCGAGGTAACGCCTTTTTATATAATATGGCGCGTATAATAGCGGGAACCCTTGTTTATGTAGGAAGATTAAAAATAAAACCCGCGGATATTACATGTATTATAGCGTCCAAAGACCGAACCCGAGCGGGTATTACAGCGCCGCCGCACGGTTTGACTTTAGTTGAGATTAAGTATTGACAGAAGTTTTATTTTGTCATATGATTGTTT
>JAISRJ010000310.1 GCA_031273705.1 Clostridiales bacterium | reverse complement strand
ATTCACCCTCTGCCAGGCTACCCAGCAGGGCGTCGAAATTGCGGATAAAATACGGCGGGGGGATGTTGGAAAGATGTTCGGCCAGGACGACACAGTTGTATCTGAGCTGTAAGTCGTTCAAGGGCAGATAGAAATCACAGCGATGCAGTTGCCCGACGATAATCAGCGGCCTTTCGAACGAAGCGGCCAAACGCCGGCTGTAAGTGTCGATACTGTTTGCCCGTCTGATCCGGCGGACTTCGGGGATTGGCCCGCAGGTATGGCCGGAAAGGGGTTCAGAGAGGGGGATATTGATGTGTACCGGCCCGCGTCCGTGATGGTGCGTCGCCAATAAAGCCTCGTTTATCAGGCGGTTGCAATACCATTCGTCTTCTGCCGAAGCGATCTCAGGCAGTTGGACAGCTTTTTTCACTAAGGAGCGAAACATACCGGCCTGCGGAAGGGTTTGCCCCGCCATCTGACCGATCCAGGCGGCCGGACGATCGGCTGTGATAACCACCAACGGCAGCCCCTGATAGAAGGCTTCGGCCACTGCCGGGGCATAGTTGAGCGCCGCCGTTCCCGAGGTACAGCAAATAGCCGCCGCTTCGCTTGTCTGCTGGATAAGCCCCAAGGCATAGAAGCCGGCGCTTCGTTCGTCGACCACCGAGTGACAGGTGAAAAACGCATCACCGGCAAGCGACTGGGCGATAGGCGAATTGCGCGAACCGGGCGATAATACCACCTGGTGTATTCCATGCGCTTTCAGCAGGCCGCCAAGTTGTAAGACATTGGATTTACTTGAATACATATTGGGGTGTTTGAATCAAGCGGTTTTTAGCTACAAAGAGCATTGTCTGCATTTTATCTTCTGTTTCTTGCCATTCATCGGCCAAGTTGGAAGTGGGCAACAGGCCTCCGCCGGCATACAGTTTCAGCGAGTGTTCGAGGATGTTCATACAGCGCAGGTTAACGTATAAATCGCTTTTACCCTGCGGGTTTAGTGATCCTACAAAGCCTGAATAATACAGGCGGTCGTAGCCTTCGTTCGCTAAAATAAAGCGGCGGGCGGCGGCTTTGGGTAGCCCCGAAACGGCGGGGGTAGGATGTAGCAAATTCAGCAAATCGCCCAACTGTCCGGTATCGCCCAGGTCGAAGTGGAAGTCTGTTTTTAGATGTGCTAACTCGCCGGCTATAACCGTATAAGGGCCTTTTTCTTGCGGCTGCACACCGAAGGCTGCGAGTTGCTTCCGTATGTAATAGGTCACCAGCATTTGCTCCATCAGGTTCTTATTGTTCCACACGTCGGGAAGCGTGCCTTGGCGGAGCGCCTGGGTGCCGGCAAGGGCTACGGTCTGCCATCGTTCTTTTTCGCCTGCCAAGAGTATTTCCGGCGTACAACCCAGCCAGGTGCCTGTTGCCGGCGTATGAAAAAGATAGACATACGAACGGACATACCTGCTGCAAGCCAGCAAAAAGGCTTCTGCCGGCGAGAAGTTGGTTTCACGCTCGATGCTTTTCTCGCGCGACAAGACTAATTTCCTGAAACGCTGTTCCTTAAGGGTCGACAAACAGGTGTAAAAACGATCCGCATACGCCTGGTCGATCTTGACAGGCGGATGGATATGTCCGTTACTTCCCTGAAAGCCAATAGGATCAACTGCCGGAAGCTGTATGCACTCCTCCCTGTCGGGACGTATCAACACCAAGGGCGAATGTCCCGAAATCTCAAACGGGGCGATCACAAAACCGCTCTGTCCGTTCAGGCTTTCGATGGATGGCAACTGCTGAAGCGCCCCCTGTTCCTGCGCAATAAAATGCGCGTTATCACTGCCGGGAGTCCGGTAAATGGCAAAACTGCGATTTTCTTCTATGAAGATGTTTAATCTGCTGAGTATGTTTGGCGTCATCTCTTTTTTAATATACTATTAACTACACGTACTGATGATACTAATTTGTCGGTTGAAGTAAAAACATCGACGTTCCACACATGTGAGGAACGCCCTTTATGAATAATCGTACCCACGGCGCGTACCGTATCGCCTTCGCGGGCCGAAGACACATGGTTGCCGCTCACTTGCATACCGACCATGCTCTCGTCGGGGCGGCACAAAATCATAGATCCCAAGCCGGCCACCGTCTCCGCCAGGGCAAGCGTAGCCCCCCCGTGGAGTATGCCGAAGGGTTGGCGTGTGCGCTCGTCTACCGGCATGGTGGCCTCTACGCGATCTTCCGATGCGTAGGTATACTGTATGCCGAGATAGCCCATCAGCGCATGGCTGGCATGGAGATTCAACTGATCCAGAGGGACATCCGCCGGACGTATCTTGGCGATGATATGTTCTTCAACGGCTTTTGCCACCCCCTCTTCTTCGTTCGAGGCGGTGGTATAGTCCGTACAACGTTTCACCCTTTCGTCGGCATTACCCATGGCAATACCCAAACCGGCCATTTGAATCATACCGATGTCGCAAACGCCATCACCAATGGCAATTACCTCCTCCGGCGAAAGCGTCAATATCCCCATCAAAACGCCTAAGGTGTCGGCCTTATTAATCTGTGGGGGCACTACCTCTAAAAAGTAATCCTCCGAGCGGAATACGTCTAAGGAACCGCTCAAACGCTTTTTCAATTTATACTCCAACTGTATGAGCGCTTCTTCATCGTCGCTCACTATCATACATTTACAGGGTGAAAACGTAATCTGTGAAGCAAAATCCCTGGCTTCCACAAGCTGCATATTGTTGCGCACCGCTTCTTCCTGCACATGCAGGTCGGTTGAACGGTTGGTGATAATTGTATCCTTATGATAAGTCAGTATGGCACAATCGTTTTTAACGGCTTGCTGTTCGATATAGCGAATATCTGTCGGATGTATACGCCTTTCAAACAGCAGCTCATTGGTCTGCATGTTGAAGATCTGTCCGCCATTATACGAAAGGATATACCCGTTGTTCCGGTCGAGCTCCAACATCTGGGCTATAGGACGAAGCCCATGCGTCGAACGACCTGAGGCCAAAACAATTTGCACACCCATTTGCTGGATTTTTAGCAGTGTTGTTAAGGTCGAAGGTGTAATTTCTCTCTTATTATTCAGCAAAGTTCCATCAACATCAAGAACTAATAATTTATAC
Organism: Clostridiales bacterium; assembly: GCA_031273705.1. Classification (GTDB taxonomy): domain Bacteria; phylum Bacillota; class Clostridia; order Lachnospirales; family WQUN01; genus JAISGK01. The sequence continues at coordinate 4,750 of JAISRJ010000310.1, read as the reverse complement.
TTCATAGCTGTTGTATTTATACTGATAGCACGCAAAGATACAACTTTTCTGCTGTAATGAAAAGGGAAATAGCATTTGCTAAATAAAAAAGGCTCTATAACGTTTGGTGTGGGTACAGGAAGTCCCGTGCGGGACTTGGAGGAGAGGGGGGGGCTTCCTGACCGGAAGTTGCGCCTTTCGGCTCCACATCCCGAGCGTAGCGAACATAGACATCTCATTTTGTCAGAATTGTCGAAATGACAAAAAATGCCCTCCGAAAAATCCATTTTTTGCCGCCAAACACTCCGGAGTCCGCAAAAAAGCCCGAAAAACAGAGGGTATAAAAACGCAGAATGCGTTTTTATAGTGGTTAATTATCAATTATTAATTATAAATTGAATGTTTTACTGTCGCTTTGATTGTATTATATGATATTAGAAGCAAATTGATATTTCAGCTGAAGGCTACTATTTACTTGTAACTCGTCACTTGTAACTCTTATTTTTTGTTATTTTGACGAAAATTAAATTATCCTTCAATCTTATTTAGGATTTATCGGCGTCTTGCGGGGAAATTATGCTTGCATTTTTCCAAATCATGCTGCGTGATTTTTTTGTGTCACGTGCATGATTCCCTAATGAGATAAGCATGAATTTGGTGAAAATATGCAAACAAATTACCGAAACGCTCACAATCCTTTATATAAAGTAGCAAGTTTGGCCGAATTAATAATTCGCAACACTTACTATATAGTATCCAAAAGCAAGTTTTGAAATCAAAATGCAAACCATTTAACCGTTTTTAGAATCCTAACACACAATTTATAATTGATAATTTATAATTTATAATTAACCATTATTTAGACCTGCTTAGCCAACGTCTGACCGGTTCGTCGTATAATTTCAGGCAGGCGTAGGCGAGAGCAATGCTTGATACCATCACCAGCGAAGCTACCCAGAAAGATTCGGCAAACGTATAGTGGGTATCGGAAATCCACGCGATATAGAGGTACATAATCGGATAATGGGTGATATAGAGCGGGAAAGAAATATCGCCGAGGAACTTACAGATGCGCGAGGCATTTTTGCCCTTTATTTGGCCGCTTGCTCCGAAGAAAACGATGAGTGGGAAAACAACAATGATACAGAACGATTCGTATAATCCGTTCATCCACACATGCTCGGTCCCGCCTATCCGTGGGACGGATACAACGGTAATAATGAGCAGGCTACACCATAGGAAAGCATGCTTGACCTGGATCAGTTTTCCTATCCGGTAGAGCAATAATCCGGCAAAGAAAGGATAGATTAAACGGGTAAAACCGAAGCGTAAATGCCTGGCATCGAACGACCAGCCGCCGATCACGTCGCCCGTATTCAGTGTAAGATGAACGGTAGCACAGGCCGCCAGAAACACCAGAATGGCAAGTGCCGTCTTAGAGAATTTCCGGATGAAAAGGGCATACAGCGCGTTGGCAATATATTCGTAAAACAGCGTCCAGGCCGGCGCATCCAAGGTGTACATCTCTTCCCAGCCACGAATATCCATCGAGGGCGGCATCGGGATCAACAACATGCCAAGTAGCATATACACAAGCATTTTCCACAGCGGAACATCCTGTATGAGCGGAAAGACCGTGGAGCCACCAAAGTAGAAAAGCGCGGCGCCGACAAGCATACCCATAACGACCAAAGGATGTAGCCGTATAAGCCGCCGTTTGAAAAACTGTCCGACAGACATCTTACCCCAACGATCGTCGTAGGCATAGCCAATGACAAAACCGGATAACACATAGAAGAAATCGACCGCCAGATAGCCGTGGTTGATCACTTGCTCGAAAGGATCTAAAGTATGCGCCTCAGAAATATGAAAGGCCACCACCATAAGGGCAGCTACGCCACGCAGTCCATCAAGGATCTCGTAATGAGGCTTTTTCGCTATATAATTCATCTCGTTATTCATAAGTCTGCAAAAGTACATTAAATTCACATATTTTTAAGATGATAACCCCAAAAAAAACGTTCCCCCGCTATCAAGCAGCCTTTGCCCAAGCGACAGAAAAACTGAAACAAGAAATATTCACATCGTTTGATAGAGGCAAACCTACTCACACAGAGCGTTTACCGTATGCCAACAAGAAATAAAAGCACAAAAACTCGCAAGAACCTTTGGATATTCCAAAATAATACAATACCTTTGCATCGCAAATCAAGAGAGGTTTGTACGAGATCGCGGAGTGGAGCAGTGGTAGCTCGTTGGGATCATAACACTCAGGTCGTAAGTTCGAGTCTTGCCTCCGCAACATATTAACACCGGTTTAACAGCAAAAGGGAATCCCGAAAGGGGTTCCTTTTTTTTGCTATAACAACAACAAGGGTGTAATTATCTAATGACGATTACACCCTCCGATACGGCTTTATCCACATGATATTCTATCAAATAAATGCAGAAGCAAATGATCCGACAGCAAAAGCTAATACTATTAGTGTAATAAGATCAATTGTTGAAATTATAAGGCCCGCAATTGCAAGTCCTTTGGGACTTTTGAATACGCCTACAAACGATAGAATTAGTCCTAAAAGCCATAAGATCCAGCCTAAAACCGGAATCCAACACAAGACTATCGCAACTAACGATAATACGAAACCCGCAGTACCCACTCCGTTTGACCGCCTTGGCGGTGGGCCATAGTATTGCCCTTGTTGGCCGCCATAGTTTTGACCCTGTTGGCCACCATAGTATTGACCCTGCTGACCGCCATAGTTTTGACCCTGTGGGTCGCCATAGTTGTTTTGTCCTTCCGACATAATAAATTTGTTTAACGTCCGTCCTTTAACGGACAAAAATGGATTACCGATTTTTTATCTTGAATCCCCCCTATCGGTGTCGGGGAACCCAAGCCTACTCTTAACGCCTTTCGATACTCGTCTTGCCACTTTGCATGCACGGCTTTCGCAAGAATAATTTCCCCGTGAGTTCAGAGCACTGCACCTGTTAAGGAAACATTCTTAACATCCGTATCTTGAATGTTAAAAATACCACACAAAATGTCTTCTTTTATAGAAAGATATGTCGCTTTCCGAGTCATTTTATTTAAGAGTTACACTACAAATTTAGTAAAAGTATCTAATATGCGAAAAAAAATATGCAAAAAATACATAAAAAAACACAGCAGTGAAAACTTATAGTTCCACAGCTAATAGCTCTTTTCCTAAATTGTGTAATGCCGATTCTATTTTCCGGGCCTGTTCTTCCCTTGGTTTGCTTATCCCGCTGGCATACCGTTGCAATTGCCGCTGATTTATGCCGGTAAGGCGCTCCAATGCAGCATTGGTAAAGATACCGTTATAATGTTGCAAGAGACTCTCTGTATCGAAGCGATAAACTAACTCATAGCCTGCCTTAAATTCAGCAGGTATTTCTTCTCTGTCTTCGCGCATACTTTCCAAATGAAAATCAAGGGCTTCTTTCATTTGTGCTTTAAGTTCTTCAAATGTTTTCCCCGTAGCGACGGCAATACCATCTCCTACTACTACATGTGCAGAATAATTATTTTCTGTCATTCCTACTGTTACGAATACTTTCTCCATATTGTACTTGCTTTTATGTTCAGGTTGTTACGAGGCCTATAAAAGCCCTGCTTGTCTTAGAATACTTTGTGCTGTATTCGGAGCTAAATCATCGCTTAGCTTACCCGGAACTGTCACTCTACCTTTTTTTGTCGGATGTTTGAATTGCCTATGGTCCCCTTTTGTTTTTATGTGATACCATCCATCAGTCTCAATGCACCCAATCATTTCCCTAACTTTCCATACTTTCATAGAACCACTCGTTTCTAATTGACACGACAAATATAGTTGTATTTTTACAACCATGCAAGTAAAATACATACGAAATATCACGTTTTGGCAGATGCGAAAGCCTGTGCGTGGATAGCGTTGCAGATAATGGAGTGATTTTATTTACTAAAAGATTGTAAATACGACATGTTTTGACGTACTCCTTAGCCTCTTTACCAAGATTTTTTTATCCTTTGCCGCCGTTGGGCGTAGTCTACCCATACCTTTTCTCACTTTTATGAAAACCAGCTTTTATTCTACAACCTAAGCAGACGTTTTTTGTCAGAATGTCAAAAGTATCAATCTGATAAAAATCACCTGCTCAAAAAGCCGTTTTTTGCCGTCAAACTCTTCGGTAGCCGCAAAAAAGGCCGTAATTTAATGGTTTAGAAAAACGACTTTGGCGTTTTTTAATGGTTAATGCTTGATTATTAATTGTGAATTGCATGATTATATATCGTTTTAATTGTTATACTATATCTTTTGCATTAAATAGATATTTCCGTTAGAAGCCACTTGTAAATGTAAACTCGTAACTCCTAACTCCCAACTAATGTTATTTTGACGAAAATTTAATTACCTTTAATCTTTGTTGGCCATTTGTTCGGATGTTTTTGAAATCTTCTACGTAGAAAATCCGGAGTTCTTCCGTAGAAAATTTCTGAATCCTCCGTAGAAAATGGCGATTTCCTCCGTAGGAATTTGGTGAAAGAACGTCAATATGTTACCAGAAATGGACGGATCTCTTATATAAAATAGCACAATTGGCAGTTTTAATGATTCGCAACACTTACTATATGCATAGTATCCTCATGATTTAACATTAAAATGTCAACGATTTAACTGGTTTTAGAATCTTGGCATGATTGTTAACATCCCCGGTTTACCTAATCCAGCCCCCCCTAACCCCCTAAAGCATAGCTATCAGGACA
>JAISRJ010000258.1 GCA_031273705.1 Clostridiales bacterium | reverse complement strand
CAGGTCTGGTAAATGTTTTTTTGATAAAACTCCAAATATTTATAACCAGCCATGTAATTAATAACGCCGCCATGGCCGAAATAAAAACGTCTCTTAATGTCAATTGCAAATCCATGTTTTTTCCCTCCTCGAAAAGTTTATCGGCAATTATGAAAAAGAACTTAAGTCTTTACCATTCATTTCCGCGAGTCCATTATCAACGTATCCACAAACTGCCGCGCGGTTCTGCCGGACATACCATGTCGGTTAATATCCCAGGTCAGCGCTCGTTTACGTAATTCTTTCCCGTTTAGATTTAAACCTTCTCGTTCCGCCAGTTCCGCGACGATATTACAATATTCGTCCGGGCTTAGATTAGGAAAATCAATTGTCAGCCCAAACCTGTCCGCCAAGCTGAATTTCTCGTTAAGAGTGTCCGAAATGTGCGGCTCGTCGCCTTGGCGTTCCGCCCAACTCATCCGCACCAATCGCCTGCGATTACTGGTAGCAGCAAATAATACGTTTATCGGGGCAGTAAGGACTCCCCCATCCAATACCGATTTAAGTCGCTTATATGTAGTATCGCTATCGTCAAACGACAGGTCGTCAAAAAGAATAATAAAGTATTTCCCTCTTACTTTTAATTCAGATAGAATCTTAGGTAAGAAGCATAGCTTATCTTTATGTATTTCAATCAATTTCAAATTATCATATTCATTAGCCAGAGCTTTAACACACGACGACTTTCCTTGCCCGCGTCCTCCGGTCAATAACATGTGACGCGCGGGCTTTTGTTCTAAAAACCGTTCGGCGTTTTCTCGCAAGGCGGTTTTCTGATGTTCCAGCCCCACTAAATCCTCAAAAATAACTCTGTCATAATTTTCCACAGGTACCATATTTCCCAAATTATCCAGCCCAAACATATCATAGAACGCCAGTGCCCCACAGCCGTTTTCCTCAAAGAATTCTAGAAGCGAATCCATCAGTTCATCAGAGTTATGAGTATTGCAAAAGGAGTCCAACCATCCGCCGCCGAATGAATCCAAAGGGGTATAGTCCATTATTTCTTTTGTTCCGCGCCAAATATTGGAAATATCCACGGCGGTCAGTCGGATAATTAAGTCCAAATCAGATTTTGCCAACTTATACAATGAAGATTCTATTATCATACTATGATTTTCACAGGCAAGTGAAAACTTATTTTTATCTTTTAATAATAATAAATATATGTACTTGCAAAATACATTACCCGATAAATGATATTCTTCCGAGACCTCAACCATTGCGTGAACAAATTCTGCCTCATGTTTTTCCATCTCAGCCTCGTCCGTTTCATACAATCGCAGGAAGTCAACAATCACTTCGTCTCTCAGTATTCCTCTAAAGACTGTCAGGTTGTTAAGTAATTTATATTCGTTATATTCGCTCATGTTCACCTCGATCTGCAGGATATGACTTTTAACTGTTGTATTTTTATCCGACACATACGCAAGGCGGCAGCTTCGTGAATTCTTTCGCCCGGAACCAGCAAGGGTACGCCCGGAGGATATTCGTTAATAAATTCGGCCGATACGCGGCCTATGCTATCAGATACTCGCACCGTCTCCGACGCAAATGAGAAAGTTGCTTCTCGCGGGGTACATACCATTTCCGTCTTGGCAAAATCGTATGCGTCGGTATATATGCCGTTGCCCATTGGGACCGCTCTATTGATACGCGTATCCAAATCCCCAATGCCCTTTGTAAGCCGCGCAAATCCGAAGGCTCTATCAGCCACGCTGGATAAAGCCAGCACATAATGAGGTCGGACCATTTCTAACGCAATTTTATATTCTTTCATCAGTATTTCTTCCACTTCGCCGCCTTGGATTTTATCGGGCAAAGCAAATAATAACTTTCCCGGGTCGTCGGTGTTAATAAGTCTTATGTTCATATTATTAGTAAGGTTCTTCCTTGCCGCGCGTAATAAATTCAGGTAATTATCAAACAGACTCTTATTATTGTACAATCTCCTCAAAGCCTCGTCAACCACACCCATAAATATATACGAGGGACTGGTGGTCTGGACAGAGCCTAAAAAGTATTTTAATCTTTGTCTATCCATTGTTTTTCCATTTACGTGTAACACCGCGCTTTGTGTCATCGTTGGCAAGGTTTTGTGCAGACTGTTAATAACAATATCCGCGCCACAATGTGACGCGCTTTTGGGAAATCCTTCATAGAAAGGAAAATGAGCGCCATGCGCCTCGTCTACTATCAATATTTTCTCATACTTGCAGCAAATTTCCAATATCTTTTTTATATCCGAAACAAAACCTTCATATGTTGGGCTTACTGCCAGCACCGCCTTGGCGGAGGGATTATTGCGAATCATTTTTTCGATCGCAAAGGGTTCGACAGCACAAAAATACCCTTCGGGTTTTATCTTAGGATAATAATATATCGGCTTCGCGCCGGAAAAAACTAATCCGTGAAATGCGCTAATATGACTGTTTCTGGGCATTATGATAGTTTCATTTTCACCACAGACGGCGCATATGGCGGCTATTATTCCACAAGAAGAGCCGTTTACCAAAATAAAACTCTCATCAGCGTGGTATATTTTGGCAAGCAGTTCTTGAGTTTTAGCAATCGCGCCCTTTGGGTTATGAAGATTATCCAGTCCAGATATTTCCGTTAAATCCATATTGTAAAGATTGCCAACCACATAGTCGGGGTTTCGTTTGTGTCCGGGAGTGTGAAACGGGTAAATATCTTTACCTAGATGTTCATTAATTTTCTGATATATCAATATGCAACTCTCCTAGCGTAAAATGATCCAGTCGCTAAAACGCTAAATACCGAGCGATTGGGCAAACATTCACGAAATAGCGGATTGCGTGACCTTTCAAGTGAACTTCTTGCGTTTGCGTTATACTTTAGCTATAATGACTGTTACGACGTAAACAATCGTCCGAAAAATTTGCAAAGGAAGCTAACATGTATCTTGATATCCTCCCCATTCAATTGGAAGACATAAGCGCGATACTTAACTGGAACGCAGACACTAACGCGGATTTTTTACTCCAATGGGCGGGCAGAGGTTACTTATTTCCTCTGGATTTTAATCAAATAGCGCATAGAATAAATTCTGACAAGTACAGTTCTGTATTCAAAATAGTCCTTACAGACGGCGGACACGAAACAATGATAGGTACCGTAGAACTAAACCATACGCGTAGGTCTCGCCGCTCGGCCATGGTTTGCCGGTATCTAATTGCCCCAAACTTTCAAGGTATGGGATACGGCACTTTAGCGCTGATGCTGCTGGTAAAAAAGGCATTTATAGAATGGGGCTATAAAACGCTTCGCCTAAGAGTTTTTGAATATAACACGCCAGCGGTTCACTGCTATGAAAAAGTGGGTTTTTATATGAAAAGCAAGTCCGTATGGGATAATGGGCAGACTGTTTTGGAAATGCAAATCAAAAACCCCCGTCCGCACCGCAGTGAACATTACGAATAGTCATATATTATTCCCCGCCGTAATAATTATATATGGCGGTTATTTTTTTTCAATATAAGAACAACCAACGTCACATGATTCCAACCTCGACAAGCAAACTTATACAACATCAACTAATTATTATATCTTATTCAAAATCATTTCTAAAATATTTCTATAACTCAAAACATAAAATTACATATTTATCGTCCTATTAGTATGAGCTAAAAATAATCTTGACATTATTTTGTGCAATAAGTATAATAACTTTTATCAGTCTCGCGGGGCATATTGAAAAGTGTTTTCGGCGGACTTAGTAGCTTTAAAAAATAAGAACTTTTCCGTTTCTTTTTGAAACTGCTATCTAATCGCCTGCGAGTAT
>JAISRJ010000239.1 GCA_031273705.1 Clostridiales bacterium | reverse complement strand
TTAACAACAGAGGGGAATATGTGGACGATATTTTTCAGGTAGGTTGTATCGGACTCATTAAGGCGATAGATAATTTTGACGTTACGCAGGGAGTGCAGTTTTCGACGTATGCCGTCCCTATGATAATCGGTGAGATTCGCCGTTATCTGCGTGACAATAATTCCATTCGTGTCAGCCGCTCGCTGCGTGACACGGCATATAAAGCGCTTCAGGTAAAAGAGAGGCTTACAAATAAAAATTCAAAAGAACCCACAATAGAAGAGATAGCGAAGGAAATGAATTTGCCCAAGGAGGATGTAATATTCGCGCTGGACGCGATTCAGGATCCTATTTCTTTGTTTGAACCTGTGTACCATGATGGTAATGACGCAATTTTTGTAATGGATCAAGTAAGTGACGAACGGAATACCGATAGTAATTGGCTGGAAAATCTCTCACTTTCGGAGGCGTTAAAGAGACTTAACGATAGGGAGAAACTTATTCTTAGCTTGAGATTTTTTGAAGGGAAAACACAAATGGAAGTCGCGGACGAGATAGGGATAAGCCAGGCTCAGGTTTCCAGGTTAGAGAAGAACGCTCTTAAAAATATGAAGAAATTTATTTCGTGAATCGTCCGTCGTCGTTCGGCTTCTGCCAAAAGCCATAATATCGCGCCAATTGGCAGAAGCATATTGCCATAATTAAATTGTAATCGGATTTTTGCTATCCGGTAATCAGATCTTCCTCGCTTACAGGCTGTTCTTCGCTGTTAAAAAGAGCGAAGTCTTCTACCAGCCATTTTTTGTCAAGCCTGATTAGTTTTGAAGTGTAATTTATGCTCACTGTTTGATTTATAAAAGAAATATGAAAATCCATCGAACCGGAAAGATTCACTTCTTCTTCGTTCATGGAAGCTAACTCGTAATCGTTTATCATTATAGTGGGGTTGCGCAGCTCGTCGGTAAAATCCGCAATCCCCGGCAATAGTTCGCCGAGAAGTTTCGTCAGTGTATCCAGCTTATCAAAGACAGTTCTGGAAAAGGCTTCGGAAGTAGCGTCAAAATCGTAAGTCATGTTCTCGGTCATGTATTCGATGGCAACGGGCTTATTTTCGGGGTTTACCAGCCCTTGCATAACCATATTTACAGCCGTGCCTATTTCCTCTTTTTGCGCCGCTATCTGTTTATCCGCATATGACAGATAGAATCTATATCCAAAATAACCGACTCCCGCCAACAGAACCAACGTGACAAGGACTATACTGATTTTGGCCGCCAATCCTTTACCGTAACCGCCATTGCGGAGTTTTTTCTTCTTCTTTACTGTCGGCACATCATTATACGCGTTGTAATCCGGTTCGCCCTTGGGTAAGTTAGCGGCAGGCGTGTCGGGTGATTGCGGCGCTCCGCAAATTGAGCAAAAACGCGCGTCATCCGGTAGTTGTGTTCCGCACTTATTGCAGTACATACATTTTCCCCCTCGCAGATATTATTCTTGTTATGACTCGCCTTTACTCTATATAAACGAATTTTTTCAAAAAAAGTATTTTGTATAGCTCCCTCAAAAATGCCCCCGGAGAAACAAACTTCTCTGGGGGCAACTGTTATAGTATACGTTACAGCAGTACGGAGAACAGCAAATCTCCATAAGATGGATACGGCCAATACTTCTTAGCCACATACTGTTCTAATTGATCTACAATACATCTTAACTCAGACATAGCCGAGAACACGGTATATCGATAAAAACTCGCCAGCGACAGGCTGTCTTCGCCGCCCTTGGCATCCATAAGACTATTGTCCAGCGCCTCAAGTTTTTGATATAAACTGGCGGTAAGTTCAGATATTTTAGTTAAATATGTGGATTCAAGAGATTCGTTAAACCCGCTTGCTTTCTTCTTTTCAATTAATTTTATTAAAACAGATTCATATTCAAATACAGACGGGATAATCTCTTGCTTCACCATGTCAAGCATGGTAAGCGCCTCAATATGGATGGTCTTGCAGTAGTTATCCAGCACGATTTCATAACGGGAATGTATCTCTTCTTCATATAACACACCGTGTTTGGTGAACACATCTATGCTCTTCTGCTCTATAAATGTGGGTAAAGCCTCTACGGTGGTTTTAAGATTGGAAAGACCGCGCTTTTCCGCCTCTGTTACCCATTCTTCGGCGTAGTTGTTGCCGTTAAAGATAATACGTTCGTGCGCGACTACAGTGTCCTTAATCAGAGCCGGCAGGTCCTTTTGAAAGTCGGAGGATTTTTCCAGCTTATCAGCAAACTGCGAAAGAACTTCGGCCACGATTGTATTTAAAACAAAGTTCGGGCCAGCGATAGAGAATGGTGAGCCAACCATGCGAAATTCAAATTTATTTCCGGTAAAGGCAAACGGCGAAGTTCTGTTTCGGTCGGTGGTGTCTTTGGGGAAGTGCGGAAGAACCTTCGCGCCTATCTCCATGCTGGTCTGACCGCGACTTTGATATATTACGCCGTTTTTGATAGAATCCAAAATCTCTGTCAACTCGTCGCCCAAGAATATGGAAACAATAGCCGGAGGGGCTTCGTTCGCTCCCAGCCTGTGATCATTACCCGCGCTGGCTACCGAAACGCGCAGCAGATCTTGATAATCATCCACCGCTTTTATAACAGCCGCCAAAAACAATAAAAATTGCTCGTCGGGGTTATCACCCGGGTCCAGCAGATTTTTGCCGGTATCAGTCGCAAGCGACCAGTTGTTATGCTTGCCGCTGCCGTTTACACCGGCAAATGGCTTTTCATGCAATAAGCACGTCATATTATGCTTGCCGGCGATAGTTTTCATCATTTCCATGGCAAGCTGGTTATGATCGGTGCCGACATTGGTAGATTCAAATATCGGAGCCATCTCATGCTGCGCCGGAGCGACTTCGTTATGTTTAGTCTTGCAAGGTATGCCCAACTTCCATAATTCTTCGTCTAATTCCTTCATAAAGGCAGAAACACGGGGCTTTATCGTCACAAAATAATGGTCCTCTAACTCTTGCCCCTTAGACGGACGTGAACCAACCAAAGTTCGTCCGGTATATATCAGATCCGGTCGCTTGTTGTACAAAGCTTTGTCTACTAAGAAATATTCCTGTTCTGGTCCGACGGTAGTTATAACGCGTTTGGAGCGTGTATCGCCAAACAGGCGCAAAATGCGCAGGGCTTGAACGCTTAACGCGTCCATAGAGCGAAGCAGCGGTGTTTTTTTATCCAGCGCTTGCCCGCCATACGAACAAAACGCGGTCGGAATACATAATGAGCCGTCTTTTATAAAAGCGTAGGAAGTGGGATCCCAAGCGGTATAGCCACGCGCCTCAAAAGTCGCGCGCAAACCGCCTGACGGAAAACTGGAGGCGTCGGGTTCGCCGCGCACAAGCTCTTTCCCCGAGAACTCCATAATAATTTTATCGCCGAAAGGAGAAATAAAACTGTCGTGCTTTTCGGCGGTAATGCCGGTCATAGGCTGAAACCAATGAGTAAAATGAGTGGCGCCGTTTTCGACAGCCCATTCTTTCATCGCGCTGGCTACAACATTGGCGACGTCCAGCTCCAGATGCGTTCCACGAGAAATAGTTTTCCTAAGGGCCTTATAGGTGTCTTTAGGAAGCCTGGCCTGCATAACGCTGTCATTAAAAACCAGACTCCCATATAGTTCCGGAATTTTCTTCACAAAAAAATCCTCCTTAAATTAAAGATAATAGTATAATTTAGCAGTGCCCCAAAAATACCGAACAGCTTGTAAACTCGTTCATGCAAAAAGACGCGGCAGGCAATCGTCTAGACAATCGTCTAGACAACCGTCTACTGCGCCGTTGCGGTGACAGTATTAGTATATCAAAATTTCACTGCTTGTCAAGAGCTGTACTTTAAGCTAACTCACTATGAACTCACTATTTCTCTATATAAGCCCGCTGGAAGAATTTATAGCCAAGCGGAGTTACGCCCCAGTCTTTCAGGTTGGGATTTACCGCCCAAGTTATAGTGTAATAGTAAATTGGCGCCATAGCCCAGTCTTCACCGATAAGAATATCTTCCGCCTCATGCAGCAGTTGATTGCGTTTCGCGGGGTCGCTTTCTTTATTGGACGCGTCCATCTTCGCGTCATATTCCGGATTGTTGTATTTACCGTCGTTATTACCCGAACCGGATGTAAACAGATCCAGCATAGTCGCGGGATCATTATAGTCCGCAATCCAACCGTTACGGGAAATCTGAAAGTTTCCGTTTCGTCTGTCTTGTAAAACACTTTCCCATTCAGCTACTTTCAATTCAACATTAATGTTAAGCACGTCTTTCCACATTTGCTGTAAGGCTTCGCCAATAGCTGAGTGGGTGGTATTTTCGTTGTAAAGGTACTCCAATTTTGGGAATCCCTCGCCGTTAGGATAACCCGCCTCCGCCAGAGCGGCTTGGGCTTCCGACTTATTAGCTTCATATTCGGACGGGGATACATACGTCCGCCAGTTATCTCGAAACGCCTCGCTGTGACCGGAAGTTGTAAATCCGTCGCCTATAAACGCCTCGGCGGCTTTTACATTGCCGTTGCGAATGGTGTCCGCGATAAACGCCGTATCAATAGCCAATGTCAAGGCTTTGCGAACCAGGACATTATCCATGGGAGCGACTTGCGTGTTATAGGAAATATAATAAGTGCCTAATTCCGGAACGTCTCCGTAATATCCCTCGGCGTCCAGCGCCAATACCTCTTCTTCCGG
>JAISRJ010000237.1 GCA_031273705.1 Clostridiales bacterium | reverse complement strand
CGAACGCGCATAGTAAGCAATACACTTCACCCATAGTAATCAGCGATAATGTAACCATCAGGGCGATTGCTATCGCTCCGCGTTATACCGACAGCGCGGTATCCACATTCAGCTATACTGTTGCTTCACCTGTTGTTACGCCTATTCAAAAGCAAATAGTTCTAAAGATTACGATGGACCAATTGCTGTATACAATTAATAATCAACCCGCGATGTTTGACGTCGCTCCATATCAGGACACGAGGGAATGGAGAAGCATGATACCCATGCGGTTTATTGCGGAGACATTCGGGGCTTATGTGAGTTGGGACGATGCCACAATGACACAAACCATTTCGCTTAAAGGCAGAGTATTTAAAATTACCGTAGGTGTGCCTTTACCCAATGGCATGGGGACGGCAAGGCTTGTAAACGATCGTCTGATGGTGCCTTTGCGCTATGTTTCCGAGCAGTTAGGCGCGTCTGTTTCTTGGGATGAGACTACACGGACCAATACAATAACTTATTAAGCGGTTTCACAAAATTAACTTAACAGAAAAAGTAAGAGAGCTAAAACTGCTATAAGCATAACAATCGAATATTTTAGAGATTTGAGGATTATACGAAAAAGCGGCCACTCATGCGGCTGCTTTTTTTATGTGGCGTTAAAAATATCACGAATATCCGTTTTACAAGTGCTTTCAACAGCAATCTCTGTCATTTTTTAATATAAATTTCTAATAAGTCACAGTTCGATCAAAATGTATAATTCATAAGACAAAATTTGTCGCGATACAATGAAGTAATCCATGAAAAAAATTTGTATGCCAGTTTTTGAAAAAGTTTAAAGTTTATTTTATTATAATATTGTGATCCGTTGGAAATTCTTGTATACTAATCAAATAATAGCGTGTAAAGCGACGAACGGAGAGTGAGATGATCGGTGAAGGATAATTTAGCGGCACTGCAAAAAGTAATGGATTACTATCGGACTCGTATTAATCTTGAACTGGAGAAAAATAATTATGACCTCTCCGCGCCGTCAGTAGTTGATATTAGCAAAAAACTGGATCGTTTTATCGCACAACATTATTTGCTGAAAAAAGTGAACGATTCGTAAGTGTGGGCTTTATTTCCGGTAAGCGGAACCAGCCTAATAAAATACATAGGAGGCAGTAATGGAAAAACCAAAGGGTAAAAAATCACAGAATATTCTAATGTCTGTGATTACGCTTGTCGCGATCATTGTCGGTGCGGTATTCTTTTATCAGCCGATTGATGAAACAACGCAGAAAGAAACGTTGTCTCGCCCAAGTTCTGAATTGATATTTAATAACGATAAAACGCAAACGGCGGAACCGCCTGGGAAAGAGCGCGCCGCCCCAACCGAAGAAACGCCGGGCGGTTCGCCGCCCGAGCAAGTTTATGGGGCGGAACAGGAATTACCCGGCGAATTAGTTGTGACATTTGTTAATGTGGGTCAAGGGGACAGTATTCTTATTCAGCAGGCTGAAAACGCGATTTTAATCGACAGCGGAGAGTACAGCCAGAGAGAGGAACTAACGGAAACCCTGCAAAAGTGCGGAGTAACCGCGTTGGATTATGTGATAGTCACACATCCCCACGCCGATCACATGGGATGCATGAGCGTAATAATAAATAATTTTGATGTGCGGCATGTTTTGATGCCCGACGTGACGGCCACCACGGTATCTTTTGAAAGGATGCTGCAAGCGATAGACGCGAAGAATTTGGAGATCGAATCCCCCGAACCCGGCGAGTACATAGAAGCGGGAAATATCCGGCTGCAAATTCTGGCTCCCAATGGGGACGACTACAAGGATGTAAACAATTATTCTATTATAACACGGATGATATGGGGCGAGTCGGAATTTATTTTTACCGGGGACGCCGAAGAATTGTCCGAGAAAGAGGTTCTTCTGACGGAATTCGACGTGTCCGCCGACGTTCTTAAAGTGGGGCACCACGGTTCTGTATCCAGCACGGGGGAAGAATTCCTCGCGGCGGTTGACCCAGATATGGCTGTTATTTCCTGCGGCGCAGATAATTCCTATGGACATCCGCACGTGGAAACAATGGATAAATTGAATGCCGCCCAGATTGTGGTTTACCGCACAGACACAATGGGAACAATAACAATGCGCTCAAACGGCAATGAAATAACTGTTTCTACAGAGAAGTGAGAAATAATAAGTCTTATACTCTTGAGCGTAAGTGTTTGCCAGTATAGATTCTAAAGAGGGAGTTTTTTTGAGAATGATCATCGACAGATTCGAGAGCAATCTCGCGGTGTGCGAAGATATGAAAACACGCCGCCTAATAAATGTCGATATGAGTCTGCTTCCGCCTAACCCCGTTCCCGGTGATATTATAGTTTGGGAAGAGGGTAAGATCTCAATCGACCATAAAGAATCAGATAGACGCAGAGAAAGACTAAGACGTCTGCATGAAAAGCTAAAAAGGAAAAAATAAGATTTGAAGTATGGATAAATTTCTTTGCCATTATACAAAAAACTGCTATAATGTAAAATAATTTATGTGATTATATAAAAGTAAAGTAAAAGGCAGGAGTATAATGACAAAGAAATTTTACGCGGTTAAGCAAGGGCGCAAAGCAGGGGTGTTTCCTACTTGGAATGAGTGCAAGACGCAGATTCACGGGTATTCGGGCGCTATATACAAAAGTTTCGCCACCGAAAAAGATGCTTGGGATTTTCTGCTTGCGTCTCCCGCGGAGATACATATACAAAACGAAGCTATAGATAAGGCTATCGCCTTCGTAGACGGCAGCTATTCGCACGAGAGCCGTTCTTTTTCATGCGGCGTCATTTTTATTTATAATGATGAAATAAAAGAATTTTGCGAGCGGTATAACGACACGGCTCTGGCTGAAATGCGTAATGTAGCGGGAGAAATAAAAGGCGCTGAGTTGGCTATGAAATATTGCTTAGAGCAAGGTATCCCCCATCTGGAGATTTATTACGACTACGAAGGTATTGAGCGTTGGTGCAGCGGCGCTTGGAAAGCAGCCAAACCGGGTACAAAGGCATATAAGTCGTTTTATGATTCATTGGGCGGTAAGTTGACCGTCAATTTTAAAAAAGTAACCGCTCACTCAAACAACCGCTACAACGACGAGGCGGACAGATTGGCAAAAAAGGCGCTGGGTTTATCTCCCCGGCGCTAAAGCGCGAGGTTTTACTATGGAAAATTATAAAAAAAATATTCGCAGGGTATTTTGGCTCTACTTCGCCTTGTTTGCCGCCTTGGCCATTTACTTGGCAAAATTTATTTTTGTTGACAGTGAAAGTATTATTACCAGCCCATACAATCCCAGGCTTAAATTGCAAAGCGACTCTATGACTCGCGGAGAAATTTTGGACGCTAACGGCAAACAGCTGGCTTATACAAAAGATGGTAAAAGGTCATATCCCCTTGCGGAAGCCGCCGCTCATATTGTGGGGTACGCCGATTCTAATATCGGCTTTTACGGAGTAGAAGCCAGGTACAATTTTAATATGCAAAACGCGCATAACGAAATAATTCAACGTGTGTTAAACCTAGCCGCAGACGCGGAAATAATGGGCGACAGCCCGGTTATGACTATCGACGCGGATCTTCAAACATATATTTACAATCAACTCAGCGGAAAATCCGCCGCGGTTGTTATGGAGCCGTCCACCGGAAAGATTTTGGCGATGGTCTCTCGCCCCGGCTTTAATCCGGAAGATTTAGATACCAATTATCAAGAATTAAGCGCGAAAGCGAAAGACACGCCACTGCTTAACCGAGCGACGCAGGGTTTGTATCCTCCCGGCTCTATATTTAAGATTGTGACCGCCGCGGCAGGTATGGAATTTATGGACATTAAGAATTTTAGTTATGTTTGCTACGGTGAAGCGGAATTCGACGGAAAAGCGGTTAGGTGTTATAATTCGACTGTACACGGTGAGGAGGCGCTGCTTAAAGCTTTTAGCCAATCATGTAACACATATTTTTGTCAGGCGGGCTTAAACATCGGCAGTGAGAATTTACGGTCTATAGCTGAACGATTGTATTTCAATGTTTCTATTCCATACCCATTGGAATATAGTGTCAGCAGTTTTTCTTTAGATAAAGGGTCGCCTGTAAGCGAAATTGTAGATACCGCTATAGGGCAAGGTAAAACGCAGATTTCCCCGCTTTTGGCTGTAATGATCACCGCCGCCATAGCCAATGGGGGAATAATGATGTCTCCATATGTGGTGGATCATTTACAAACATATGACGGACAGATTACCCATAAATCCATGCCTTCGTTAATGAGAATGGTTTTTACCCCGGAGGAAGCCTCCGATCTGAGACAATATATGACCGCCGTCACAACAGATGGCACCGGTAAAAACGCGGCGGTAGGCGGCGTGAGTATTGCCGCAAAAACAGGTACGGCCGAACATGGATCCCCCTATGAGCCTGAGCCTGATCACGGCTGGTATACAGCTTTTTTCCCAGCCGAAAATCCTCAATACGCCATTAGTATTCTGGTGGAAAACTCCGGAGGCAGCGGCGCGATTATGCCTGTCGCAAGGAATATTATTAATTACTTAATCAGCTAACAAGTTACAATACTATATTTTTTA
>JAISRJ010000211.1 GCA_031273705.1 Clostridiales bacterium | reverse complement strand
CTGCCGATACAGGCTTCCTTGGATATAGAAAAGGATATTATGCTGACACTTGTTGGGCAAGGCTATATAAATGACGGAAACACATCCCCTCAAACGAATAATTTAGTGTGGGAGTATCAGAATGAGCAAGTAAAAGTTAATATCAGCGCTTGCGACACTTCGATTAAAGCAGGGGTTTATTCTTCGCTGTCTGATAACGAAAAAGCTATTGTGGTTGGCGGGGTGACCACCTGATGATTCCATACGTTTTGAAATCAATCTTTATTATTTTGTTGGTAGTCGGAACAGTAACGGATTTAAAATCGCGCTTGCTGCCCAATAAGCTTACCGTGTCAGGGATAGCCTTTGGGCTGATAATACACGTAACGGAAAGTATTTTATTATCCAGTATATCGCCGATTATAGATTCTGCCGCCGGGTTATTCGCGTGCGGCGGATTTTTATTTTTAGTCGCGTTTGTGAGCAAGGGCGGCATGGGGATGGGCGATGTAAAATTTTCCGCTATGATCGGGGCTTACCTGGGCTTTAAATATGGAATTATCGCGCTTTTTACAGCTATCATACTCGGCGGTGCGTTCGGTTTGATTTTGATTGCGTTAAAAAAAGCCACACGCAAAACGGCCGTACCATTCGGCCCGTTTTTAGCTCTTGGCTCTGTGGCGGCGGTCTTCTTTGAATCGCCGATAAATAATCTGATTCAGGGGTTAATAAAACAGCCGTTCGGATAAATATCCTAACAGTTCGCAGATTTGAATTCGCTCTTGAGTCATGCTGTCCCGATCACGGACCGTAACGGCGTTATCTTCCTCGGACTGAAAGTCGTAGGTTATGCAGTACGGCGTGCCGATTTCGTCCTGTCGGCGGTAGCGTTTCCCGATAGAGCCGGTTTCATCAAAGTCACAATAAAAATGTTTGCGTAAATTATCGTAAATGGTTAATGACTTTTCAGAGAGCTTCTTGCTTAGCGGAAGCACGGCGGCTTTTATCGGCGCGAGAGCGTGGTGCAGACGCAGCACGATTCGGGTTTCTTCTTTACCTTTTTCGTCTTTCGCGGTATCCTCGTCATACGCGCCGCATAAAAACGCTAATGTAACCCTGTCCGCGCCAAGGGATGGTTCTATACAGTAAGGCAGATATCGTTTGTTTTCAATTTGATCGAAGAAAGTCATATCCTCGCCGGAAAATTCTTGGTGCTGCTTCAAGTCATAGTCCGTTCTATCGGCTATGCCCCATAACTCCCCCCACCCGAATGGGAACAGGAATTCTATATCCGTCGTGGCGTTGCTGTAGTGCGAAAGCTCTTCGGCGGAGTGATCCCGAACTCGCAAAGCGGATTCCGGCATGTTTAAATTTCTAAGCCAATCTATGCAGAATGTCTTCCAATATTCATACCATTCCATATCTTTACCGGGTTCGCAGAAAAATTCCAGTTCCATTTGTTCAAATTCCCTGATTCTGTATATAAAATTGCCCGGGGTTATCTCGTTTCTAAAGCTTTTTCCTATTTGAGCAATGCCGAATGGTATCTTTTTTCGGGTAGTGCGCTGTACATTCTTAAAATTAACGAAAATCCCCTGCGCGGTCTCCGGACGCAGATAAACAACGTTTTTACTGTCTTCCGTAACACCCATGTGGGTTTTAAACATTAAGTTAAACTGTCTTATATCCGTAAAATTGTGTTTGCCGCAGCTGGGGCAAGCGATCTGTTCTTCCTCTATATATGATTTCATTTGATCGTTGTCCCAACCGTCGGGTGTGCCCGGCAATCCTTTTTTACGCAGATAATCTTCAATGAGTTTATCCGCGCGAAAACGTTCCTTACACTCGCGGCAATCCATTAGAGGATCAGAAAACCCCCCGATATGACCGGAAGCTTTCCATACTTCCGGGTTCATTAAAATTGCGCTGTCCAGTCCTACATTATATGGGCTTTCCTGTACGAATTTTTTAAGCCAGGCTTTTTTAATGTTGTTTTTCAGCTCTACACCTAATGGTCCGTAATCCCATGTGTTGGCCAACCCTCCGTATATCTCCGAGCCAGGGTAAATAAAGCCTCTGTTCTTAGCCAGCGCAGTGAGTTTTTCCATACTTGTTACCATATTCGCCTCCTAATTAAACAGTTCACGTGAACACTTCCATGAGCTAAAGCTCATGGGATTGTGGCAGTCTGTTTTCAAACAAAACGCCGCATACGGCGGAACGCTCTTCACTCCATTATTATAGCTTAAAAGAAGTGAAAGTCAATTACCTGCACATTACCTGCCATTTCCTTTCTGGATTTATTCTGTGAAACTGCTGTAAAAAAATATTTATGTATATATTTTTAATAATTGGCAATTATTATAGTGTATCCTTAATTCTGTTAAGGAACATTTAATATCCCCCCTCAAGCCTGGTCTCATCCCCCCATGAGCCCAGGTTCTTTTTTTACACTACAAAAAACTGAAAATCCGCCGGAGAATTTCCAGGTTCAGAAGACATTTACTATGTCAGGAGAAACGCGTGGGTTTTCTAAAAATTTTGATTTTTAGGCGTTTGTGGCACTTATTCACTCTCAAATTTTGATTATCTAAAATGCCGGCAAACGCAGTAAAATCAGAGCGCGGAAAAAATTGGGCGTTACTGTCCAGCGGGAGTAACTTGGCACACTGACGGGACAACTGCCGCAGGCAAGCGGCGGAAAACACGGCAATCAGTATAAGCGTGGCAAAATTCCAGGTACTCTAAATTTTGGCAAACCGGTACCGATTGCTATAGCTTCTTGCCCTGGAGATTCGCCTTTTTAACGCACCATGGCTTAGCGGTAACAATTGGGCGCGTTTCTCCAGTGTGTCATTCTCCTGCGTGAATATTAACTTCTTATTGCGAATATAAGATTTTTTTGTTAGAATATATATAGAATTTTTTCTTAAAGGGGGCTTTAGTATCAAGCTTTTTATTTCCAGCGATATGGAAGGCACTTCTGGGATTGCGCATTGGGATGAAACCGACTATGACCGCGGGGGGCGTTGGTATGAATATTTTAGACTTATAATGTCCGCCGAGGTCGCCGCTGCCTGCTCAGGCGCTCATGACGGCGGGGCGCGGCATATTCGCGTAAAAGACGCTCATGACTCCGCCAGAAACATTATTCCCAGTGAACGTCCCTCATATGCAGAGCTTAATCGCGGGTGGAGCGGACATCCATTCTGCATGGTATCCGGCGTAGAGGAGGGCTTCGGCGCACTCGCTTTCACCGGATACCACTCTCCGGCTCATAGCGCGTTCAACCCGCTGGCTCATACCCTTACCACGGATTTGGATGAAATTACAATAAACGGAATACGGGCAAGTGAGTTCCTTATTCACTCTTATATAGCCGCTATGCTAAATATACCCGTTATCTTTTTATCCGGCGACATGGGTATCTGCGAAGAAGCGAAGACCCTAATTCCGGGAATAGTTGTAGTCCCCACTAACTATTGCAGAGGTAACGGCGTTTCGTCCAACCAGCCTCAGGCATCTCAGCAATTAATCCACGACGGTATGAAGAGGGCTGTGGAAAATAACGGCGTCAACTGTATTCCAAAACTTCCGTCTTCGTTTGAAGTAACCGTAAAATATCATGTTCACCATCACGCGTATAAAAACAGCTTCTATCCGGGCACGACACAGGTGGGCGAAAAAACTATCGCGTTTTCTTCCGATAACTATTGGGATGTAATGCGTTTCTTCCATTTTACTACTTGACATGAAGTATTTCATGGCTTAAAATGATTTCCACAGTCATTATTTTTGTACATACTGTTGGCGCAAAGGAGCGGTAGCCGTAACGCGGTTTACCCTTTTTTATTATTATGATAGTTTTTTAGGGAGCTTTATGAGAATAACTAACATTAAAACATCTCGAAACACACTTAAATTAAAGCAACCGTTTATTACGGCTTTACGTTACGTTGACGTAGTGGAAAGTGTTATCGTAAATGTAGAGACAGACGACGGGTTGGTCGGTTGGGGCGAAGCCGTGCCCACAGGCGTTATAACAGGAGACACAACCGAAAGTATTATCAGCGCGATTAATAATTACATTTCTCCGGCTGTTTTGAGACACAATATATTAGAAGAATTTGATATTGTTATGCATAAACTCCACGCGTCTATTCATAATAACACATCCGCCAAAGCCGCCGTTGATATGGCGCTCTATGATCTTTTAGCACAATCTTTGAATTTGCCTTTGTATCGTCTGTTGGGAGGTACGCGCTCTGCCGTTAAAACGGATATTACCATAAGCTTGAATAACATTCAGCAAATGATTACCGATAGTTTGGAAGCGTTGCGGCAAGGTTTTAGCATTCTAAAGATAAAAGTCGGCAAGGAAGGTTTGCGCGACGCGGTAACAGTCGCCGAAATTAGAAAGGCCGTCGGTAATAGTGTTGAGCTGCGTGTTGACGCTAATCAAGGCTGGTCCGCTAAAGAGGCTGTGCGCAATATTCGGGCTATGGAGGATTACGATATCTCTATGGTCGAACAGCCTGTTAAGGCTGAGGATATCGATGGTTTGCGTTATGTTACAAAGAATGTCTGTACCCCCATTTTAGCCGACGAGTCGGTTTTCTCCCCAAGAGACGCGGTGGAAATTATTACTACCGGCGCCGCTGATATGATTAACTTAAAACTCATGAAAACCGGCGGTATCTACCAGACTTTAAAGATTTGCGGCTTGGCGGAAACATACGATGTAAAGTGCATGATGGGTTGTATGATGGAATCTAAATTGTCTGTGGCCGCGGCGGCGCATTTGGCTTGCGCTAAACGTGTTATCACAATGGTGGATTTGGACGCGCCCTTCCTTTGCGCGGAGGATAATTATGAACCGTCCGATTTTTCGCCGCAATTTAAAGATTCGGATATTATTATGGGGCCTGGGGCAGGTATTGGGGTTAAGCTGGCAAATAAAAAGGAGGAAACAATTTGAAGAAACTATTATGTATGTTGTTAAGCGTTGTAATGCTAGTCGCTTTGGTTACAGGCTGCGGAGGGGGCACCGCTTCCGCGACAGAACCGCCGTCCGAATCGTCTAATGACGCCGCCACAAATGCTCCGGAAGGCGCGGCGACCGACGATAACACGCAAACGGCCGAAGGTTCGGATGTGTATCGAGTTTTGTATTCTTCCGAATATACCACACTAAACTATTTGATTACGGGCAATACTTACGAATTAAAGGCTGCCGCCAATACAATCGATGGGTTGACCGAATATGACGAGTATGGAGTCGTTCAACCTGGTCTAGCCGAGAGTTGGGAGTCTAACGCCGATTATACCGTGTGGACTTTCAAAATCCGCCAGGGCGTGAAATGGGTTGACAAAGACGGGAACGAAGTGGCTGAAGTTACCGCAAACGACTGGGTTACGACCGCCGAGTATGTAAATACCGCCAAGAATGACAGCGCTTTGCAATATATGTACGATGGCATCGTTTTAAACGCGAGTGAATATTACAACCAAACAGTCAGCGTTTTGGATGCCGAAACGGCGGTTGCCGACGGAACCGCGGCTTCTGTTGAGGAATATTATACGGCTAATGATATCGATCCCGCCGCGTTTATAACTTTCGACGCTGTAGGCGTAAAGGCTCTTGACGACTATACATTAGAGTATACTATGGCCGCTCCCATTCCATTCTTCGTGTCGGTTCTGGCTTACGCCTCATATCTGCCGGTGTACGCTCCATTCCTGGAAGAACAGGGCGACATGTTTGGAATAGACAACGAAACACTATTATATAACGGCGCTTATCTGTTCTACGATTATGAGCCGAATGTTCAACATTCTTTTAAAGCTAACCCCCTATATTGGGATAAAGACAAAGTGTTTATAAAAGAGTATAAACATATTTACAATGCTGATGATCTAACATTAGGGCCTTCTATGTTCCAGCGCGGCGAGATAGATTACGCGGAAATCGGCGCGGATATATTGGCAAATTGGCTGGAAAACCCCGAAACAAAAGATCTGGTTCAGGGTAGTATGCCAATTATATCTTACTCATATTTCTACGCTTTTAACTTTGAGCCGCGCTTCGACGCGCAATACGAGCCGGATAACTGGATTACAGCCGTTAATAATGAGAATTTCCGTAAGTCTTTACTGCACGGTTTGGACAGAATCAAGGCACTTACCGTTCAGGATCCGTACAATCCTGAAATATTGAAGAATAATACCGTGACTCCGGAAACTTTCGCGGTTGGCGCCGGTAAAGATTTTACTCAATATGACGCCTTAAAGCCCATTTCGGACGGCGAAAGCTTTGACGAAACAAAGGCTGTAGAATTTAGAGATCTCGCTAAAGAAGAATTGACCGCCGCCGGGGCGACCTTCCCAATAAAGGCGCTTATGCCTTATAACCCGACCATTAGTAATTGGGATAAAGAATGCCAGGTGGTGGAGCAGCAATTGGAAGCTCTGTTGGGCGCGGATTATATTGATATTATAGTAGAAGCCGGACCAAGTTCCGGATTTCTCGGGGAAGTTCGCCGCTCAGGTAAATATGCTTTTATGAAATGCAACTGGGGCGCGGACTACGCGGATCCACAAACATGGACGGATCCATTCTCCGACTCTAACAGCTATAACTTTATGTACACAGACGCGGAAAAAGTTATGGATGATCTGCCGGCTACCAATAAAACCCAAGCCACACAGGATATTGTGACCGAATATTATCGTTTGGCAGACGCCGCGAAAGCCATTACCGATGATATGGAGGCGCGTTTTACCGCTTTCGCGCAGGCGGAGGCTTATCTGATAGATCACGCTGTAATAATTCCGTTCTCTGTGGATACGGAAGGTTACAGGGCCAACAGGTTAGATCCGTTTACCGCGCAGTTTGCGCCATACGGGCTTGCTCCGTTTAAGTATAAAGGTATGACGATGCTCGAGACCCCTATGAATATTGACGCGTACAACGCGGCTTATGAGGCGTGGAAGCTTGATTGGGCAACCGCGCAGGCAGCGTCAGAGGAATAATAAATTTGTCACAACTAACGCGGCGTGGCGAGTATAACGTCTTACAGCACTAACAGCTTGCAAGGGGCTGTCGTACTAAAACCACCCCGGCGCTTTGCGCCATCCTTCCAATGGAGGGGAATATTGCCCTGCCATGATTCCCTTCACTGGAGGGGCGCCCGTAGGGCGGGGTGGTTTTATCGCGGCAGTCCCTTTTAAAATAGAAGGGAAATTTTATGGCGAAATATATAATTAAACGGTTTCTCCGCTCCATTATTACATTGACATTGATAGTGACCGCGGTTTTTATCCTTTTGCGGCAGATGCCAATCGAAGGCTACTTTAACACCTTTGAAAAAATGTCCCCCGCGCAGATTCGCGTCGGGCTGGCGAACATGGGATTGGATAAACCTGTACATACTCAATTACTTTCTTTCATAGGCAATGTTTTCAAGGGCGACTTGGGCATTTCAAACCGTTACCGGGTAAAATATCCTATCTCTAAGCTGATTGTCTCTAAAATGCCGCTGTCTATAGAAATAGGGCTGATGGCGCTTGCCGTGGCGCTTGTCGTCGGCCTTCCCCTGGGCATCTTAATGTCAAAAAGCGCCCGAAGTAAATCCCGCTTTAAAATATGGGATAAAATCGGAACGGCGGTCGTCGTTATTGTGGAGGGAATACCTTCATCTGTGTACTATTTATTTATTCAAATATATGGAACGGAATTGATTAATAAATTTGTACCCTTGCCCACTTTATTTGATAAAGAGAGAGCCTTGACATGGGTGCTGCCGGTTTTTTCGCTGTCTTTGGGCACAATGGCATGGGCGGCTATGTGGATTCGTCGGTACATGGTTGATGAAAGCAACAAAGATTATGTTATGCTTGCGCGCGCCAAAGGGCTGCATAGTTCGGTTATCTCTCGGCGGCACATATTCCGAAA
>JAISRJ010000149.1 GCA_031273705.1 Clostridiales bacterium | reverse complement strand
GGCACTCCAAAACTCTGCGCTTTGCTTGTTTAGGTTCGTGTACAGGGTTATTTCCTCATCTGTTTCTGAAATGCCATTGATCCATGACGGAACAAAGTCACAGCCTTGGTCCACAAATTCGCGTTGAATACAATTGTCGGCTAAATAGATATATATACTATGCGTAGGTAAGAAATTGGGCAAAAATGTTTTTTTAATTTGCGGATTGTTTATATTCTTATGAACAACAGAAAGACTATATTTTTCCCTAATCTGTTTAGGGTTAAAATTACTTGCGTTATAGGTTAAATGCGCCAATTTTAATAACATTCCTGGACTCCAATTCTTTTTCCTCTATTATTTTTTCCCGCAGCAATTTTTGAACAATTGGAATAAGTTCAGATACAGGGTTGTTAATAATATTACTGATGTCGATAAGGTCATTTTTACCGTCGGCATACGCGATGAAATTTGTCATAGAACGTACAAGGGCGGCGGAACCCTTAAAACTTTCGGTGGGATACAAACCGCGCTTGCCCAACTGCGGCTCGCATAGCGTTAGCGTCTTATAGTAAAAATTGCTCTCCAAAGCGGTTATACACTCACGCATTACATTGTAAGAACCTAAAAAACCCGACGGAGATATAATACTCATATTATCGTCCGACGTGTGGTATTCAGGATATTCACCGTATTTGCTTCTGCAAAACCCGCAAACCGGTAAATTCGCAAGGGGCGAACAATATTGGCGCTCATCCGAGCCGCGTTCTAAAAACGAATAACTCTTGAAGTCTGTAACCTCGAATCGCAGCACATTTTTCAGCGCCTTATCCGCAAGCGTATTCCCATACGGAGAAGCAACGTATGAAAAAGCCCTGTCATCTCCAACGCATGATAAAACAAAACCCGCCGCGACATGCTTTTGTAAATGAGAAATATTCTGACTTATATATGTAATCGAACCTATGGTTTCCGGTAAAAACAAGATGCGGTAACTGTAACGACGATCCAGCCCCGATAGGTATTTAGCTAAATAAATTGTAAGCGCGGGTCCGGAAACTTCGTTATTGGCCATTGAAGGATGACAAATATATGTAGAAAGCAAGATTTCTTTATCAGATTTACCCGGCAAGAAAATTTCGCCGTATGTTAAATTGCCCTTCTCAAGCGTGCTATCTATAAAAACATGAAAATTTCCCGCCGGTAACCTGGACTTTTGATTTTCGCTCATGCAAAACCCCCAGCGCTCTTTATAGTAAGAAGTAACATAAGGTATCGCGTCGGGGCGTTCTTTATCTGTGTAAATATGTGGCAATAACTCTTCCAAGGATAAAATTTTATCGACAGGTATTGAATATCCGACGACATGGAGATTATTTGAAGCAAGGTCAATGATACGATTACCGGAGCAGTCTTTTATATACGCGGATTTTATATTCCATTCAAGCGGCACGCTCCAGTCAGAAACCGTAGTTCCGCTCGCTATATTATGTATCTTAACGGGATAAACATTATTTAATATAGAAAGCGTTTTTCTTACGCCGTCGCCGGTAATACTGCGGCATATTGGAAAAAGCTCACGCGCCAGTTCAAAAATCTTATTCTGAATGTCTGCCATGCAATAGCTCCTTTGCTTTTTATCCGTCATACTTGGGATATGTCCGAATAATGTGACACAATATCAATTGTGTCACATTGCCTTTTTACTTGCCGTAATCTCGGGGCTTTCGGCCTCGATTTTTTATTGTCTTTTGTTAAACGCCTATGCAGTAACATGAAAAAAGCCGCAATACATATAGCTTCCAGGGCAATGTGACACAATTGATATTGTGTCACATTGCCAATAGCGGTTTCACAAAATAAACGATAACATGACAAACACAAACGCTTATAATAATATATCGCTATATACAGAAAAATGCAAGAAAGATTTGGAATAGGAAATATTCATGAAATATTCATTTTACAACTTGCCAAAAAAATTCTGCCTTGAAAATTTCTATCTGAAAATTTCATTTTACAAATTTCATTTTACAAATTTCATTTTACAACTTGCCATAGGAAAAATTCAGTTGCTTAATATTTCTCCTCGCGTATGCTAATAATATAGTACACGTAGGGGAACTCCCTGGGAAACCTCCTGCGAAAAGGAGGTTTTTTATTGACAAAACGTATTACCCAAGCCGTGACCGGCGCGGTCGTCGGAATTACGAACGGATTGTTCGGATCCGGCGGCGGAACAATTCTGGTTCCCGCTTTGGAAAAATTCAGCGGCATAGAAGCCCATAAAGCGCACGCTACCGCGTTGGCGATAATATTTCCGCTGTCTCTGTTAAGTGTGTTCATATACACGAGAGGCAGTGAAACCCCCTGGAGCACTGTGATGTGGATTTCCGCCGGGGGTGTGGCAGGCGGATTTTTTGGTGCGAAAGTGTTAAATAAAGTTAAGACTAAATGGCTGTATAAGATCTTTGGAATTTGCATGATCGCCGCCGCGCTGAGGATGATTTTTAGATGAGTGCGGTCGGATATGTAATAATCGGT
Source organism: Clostridiales bacterium (assembly GCA_031273705.1). Lineage (GTDB taxonomy): Bacteria > Bacillota > Clostridia > Lachnospirales > WQUN01 > JAISGK01. Next base: position 198 of record JAISRJ010000149.1, on the reverse strand, counting down.
CTGTTGTCGGGGATAATAAGCGGTATGGGAATAGGCGGCGGAACTATCTTGATTCCGGCTTTGTGTATTCTGTACGACACACAGCAGCAAACCGCGCAGAATATCAACTTAATTTATTTTATACCCACGGCGATTATCGCTCTTATAACACATGTGAAACAGGGAAATATTGAAAAAAAACCATTGCCTCCGATTATA
>JAISRJ010000128.1 GCA_031273705.1 Clostridiales bacterium | reverse complement strand
TTGCAAAAGCCCATAATATTAACGCCATGCTGACCCAACGCGGGGCCTACGGGCGGCGCGGGCGTGGCTTTTCCGGCATTTATTTGAAGTTTAACAACCCCTGTTACCTTCTTTGCCATATAAAAATCCTCCTTTATTTTACAAAGAGCTTACTTAAATCCTTGTAACCTGTGTAAAGTCCATCTCCAGCGGTGTTTCCCGCCCAAAAATTGACAATGTGACGACGACAGTTTTTTTGTTCTGGTTTATTTCTTTTATAGTACCCATCGAATCCTGGAAGGGACCGTTGTTTACCTGAACCGAATCACCAATCTCCATATCGATAGTCGCCTTGGGTAGTTCTATACCCATAGAAGCGACTTCCTGTTCTGAAAGAGGAACAGGTTTAGAACCGGGACCTACAAAGCTGGTCACGCCGCGCGTATTGCGCACAACATACCAGGTGTCGTCATTCATAACCATGTTTAACAGTACATAACTGGGAAAAATCTTGCGGCTGACTATTTTCTTTTTTCCATTTTTAATCTCGGTCGCATCCTGAACGGGCACGGCCACTTGGTGAATCAAGTTCTGCATACCTCGGTTTTCGATAATTTTTTCGATGTTGGCTTTCACTTTACTTTCATACCCGGAATAAGTATGGATTACATACCATCTGGCATCGGGCGAGACGTCTGTTTTTATTCCGGATGTTGCCTCTTCGATCATTTCAGCCTCCCAATGTAGCCGCAAACTGGGAAAAGAGCGTTAGACCAAACCCGAACGCACCGTCTAGCAAGGCGATGTATGCCCCGAAGATAAGGGAAATAACTATAACCGTCACGGTTTGCTTAAGTAAATTATCGCGGGACGGCCAAACAATTTTCTTAAATTCGGAAAAATACTCGACATACCTAGCATGGAACCAGTTTTTAATTTTCGACGTTAAACTTTCGGATTGAGCTTTGTTTTTTTTCTTTTCATCCGCCATATTGAACTCCTTTACCGTGTCTCACGGTGAGGTGTATGCCGATTGCAAAAACGGCAAAATTTTTTAAGCTCCATACGGTCGGGATGGGCTTTTTTGTCTTTGGTAGTGTTGTAATTGCGCTGTTTGCACTCTGTGCAGGCCAACGTAATTTTCGTTCTCATAAAGCACCCTCTCTATCAGAGTTAAAATCAAGAGTTATAAAGTCCAGAAAAAATCCGGACATAAAAAAAAGACAGTAGCTGTCAAATATTTATTGCGGCAATAATAACATAATTCCGCGCTCCTGTCAACAAAAGATTAATACAAAAACTAACATTCGTTTAAATAAGGAAATAAAGCTACTGATTTTTCAGTTGTTTATACAAGGCAAATTGAGTTTCGATGTGCGTCATAATGCAGTCGATCAAAACTCGCCTATCTTCCGGGCTTATATCTGCATCCGCAACCCCAAGACCTTTTAATTCATGTTCGACAGTCTCTAAGATCTCGCTTTTAACGGGATCTTTTCTTGTTTCTCGACCTAACAAGTAGTCAACCGACACATCAAAATAATCGGCGATGGGTATAAGCGAATTTGCGGCAGGAATAGAACCCCGTTCCCCACTCATGTTATTTATAAAATTTACAGGTAATCCACATTGTTGTAGCACACGGCTGACGGATATTTGGCGATCTAATGCTAGTGCTTTTATTCGCTTTGCAATTGCATTGGCATAACGCTTTTTATCCAATGTTATCACCCATCGCACCCTTCGCAAAATAATTCAAACGTTTTTAAAATGTTTTTTCTCAATCCAGTGAAAAGAAATAGCCATTTACTAGATTGAGAATATAATGTAGCTATACCATAATTTACTAATCTTTAATCATTATAAACCGCTGGGGGAGCGGGGTCAAGAATTATATTACGACTACAGGATAAGTGACTACAGGATAAGGAGGTTTAGCATGAGCGAACAGGTGTCGATTGCTGTACCCATAGGAGTAAGCGGGCCTATGACAGGGCTGTTTCAAAAGTTTGATATAATCCTAAGCAGTAAATATATGCCATATTTATCGATTGCCATCGGAGCGTTAGCATTATTATTGCTGTTTAAGACTAATTTTATATGGAAAAACGATTTTAATTCAGACTTGATAATAACAAGTATGGCGACAAATCGCGATCAAAATTCCGCGGAGGTTTTGGTAAAAGAAGAAATAAATTTTGAATTAATAAAAAGTAATACGGGTCTTGTTGAATACGTCAATAAAGCGCTCTCCGAGAAATGGCGATACGCTTGGGGTGGCTATGGGCAGAAAGCTACAGACGGAGTAGTTGAATCTCTGGTCCGGCAATACCCCATAGTAAATACCATATGGCGTGAGTATATGATGGGAGCCGTAATGGATAATACGCGTTTATCGGATTGCTTTGGACTTGTTAAAGGCTATTTATTTACAGATAAAAACGAAACCTTAATTTACAATAAAACCTACGATGTAAATACAGCCTTGGCATACAACAGAGCGGAAGAAAAGGGCGTGTTGTCTACAATGCCGGACATACCCGGTGTAATTTTATACAAGAAAGGTCATGTTGGTATTTATTGCGGTGAAGGGCTGTTCATTGAAATGCTTGGGCATGGAGTGGGTATGCGTGAAGGCGGTGTGTCTAACGGAAAAATTACAAGCGGCTCCGAATTTACTAACTGGTTTAAGGATGTGAATATCACTTACGAGCAACAGAAATAGACAATCAAAGCCGAATCTTATACAACTAAAAATTACCGCCCGCTAAATCGGGTGGTAATTTTTAGTTGTATAGTTATTAAGAAGCGTTCTCCACAGCAATGTCATTCAGATAAATCCACTCTTACCTACTCTCCGCTTTCGCTTGGTCTAAATCAACGCTACTGCCGTTTTCTCTTCTCTGGAGTGCGATAAAAATATTTGTCTTTTTGCAAATTATCGTGTATGATATAAAGCATCAATTGATGGAACGATAAACCTTTAAAGAGAAATTTTGCGGATCGTGACAAATCTTAACGCAAAATGCGAGTAATTTCGTGTATGGATAGGAAGGGGAATTTTTGTGGGCGAAGTCAGACAAATACGAGTGTCAATCGGTAATGAGACTATTACGCTGGTTTCTGACGAGGAGGAATCATACATCAGAGAACTTGCTGATTACATAGAAAGCCGTATGAGCGAGATAGCGCCGCTCGGCGCGCGCGCCAATTTTCATCCAAATGTTCTAAGCTTATCTACCGCTGTGCTTATAGCCGACCAACTGTATAAAGAACGCGCGAAAAGCAATGCTTTTGAACAGGAAAAAGAGCAGAATCAGAAAGAAACCGATCGGCTCCGCGCTTTGGTAGATGAACTGTGGCTTGCGTTGGAGCAAACTTGGAACGATATGAACAGCTATAAGGAAAAATTGGAGCAGGCTAAGCTCGAAGCGGACGAATATAAATCAGGAATGGATCAGGCGAAAAATGAATTGCGTGAATATATAGAGGCATTTGACAAACCCGCTATAAAAGGCGTATATATATCCTAGGGACTACATTTTAGGAAACTTCTCTCGAGGAACTGCTCTCGAAATAAAAGGCGGTGGTGCTTTGTCAAAACTGGTCATCATGATATTCAGATACGCGTTTGTGTTTTACTTAGGCTATTTTCTCTGGCAGGGCGTAACATATCTTTTAGACGAGCGCGAAATAAGAAGCCTTAATCGCCGGGCTTCATCTTCTAAGCAGAGAATTACCATTATTTTATTTCACCTGACGGCATTTTTTATTTTAGCGTATCAGCCCGGAACGTTTTTGTTTAATAAAACTGTTCTGATAATGGGCGGGGCGGTTTTAATATTTTTGATCGGCGCGATGATGCTAACCTCGCTGGTATATCGTAAAAGCTGTCTGCTGTTATGGAACGGCGTGTTCCTGCTGATGGATATTAGCTTTGTAACGCTGTACAGGTTAGAGCCTGACGTCGCCGAACGACAATTATTATTTGCGGTAATTGGGTTTTCAGTCTCTCTGCTGGTGCCGATGAGTTTCACGCTGACAAATAAATTCAAACCACCGGATTTTGTTTATCTGATAATAAGTCTCGCGCTGTTAAGCTTACCTTTTTTTATCGGCAATCGATCGGGAGGATCTCTTAATTGGATAGTTATAAAAAATGTGCAGTTTCAACCTTCCGAAATCGTTAAGTTCTTTTTTATTTTTTACCTTGCCGCGGCGTTCACCAAGAAACGATCTATTCCTCAGTTGCTCTTGTCGGCTTTCTTCACAAGTGTAATCATCTTAGTTTTGGTGATACAGCGGGATTTGGGCGGAGCGTTAATTTTTTTCATGACTTACATGTCGCTTATGTATATATGGACAGGACGCGCATGGCTGTTCTTTACGGGAATGGGCTTCGCGAGTTGCGGAGCGTGGCTGGCGTCGAAAATGTTCAGCCATGTTCATACTCGCATCAGCATATGGCAGAACCCTTGGAATGACCCATTTAACAGCGGATTACAAATCTTACAATCGCTGTTTGCCATTAACACCTGGGGAATCTTCGGGAGCGGCTTAACCTTGGGTGTGCCAAGATATGTGCCGGTTGTAACCAGCGATTTTATTTTCGCGGCTATCTGCGAAGAATTCGGCGGACTGTTTGGGTTATTGCTGATGGGTATATATGTTATGATTTTTTATCGCGGAGTGAACATCGCGCTGCGCAGTTTAAAATTACATAACATGTTTTTGACAGCTGGATTTACAAGTATTCTGACTTTTCAGACCTTTCTTATACTCGGAGGCGTAATAAAATTTATTCCTCTTACGGGAGTGACTTTGCCGTTCGTTAGCGCGGGCGGAAGCTCTATTGTGGTGTGTATTGTCATGATAGGGATTTTACAGAGTGTTATGAGGGATAATCAGAAAGAGAAAGAGGACGATATATATTCAAAAACGGCAAAAACTGTACCCCCTGAATATATCTTGTAATTTCTGTTAATAATAGAAATTACAGGGCGTGACTGAAAAATATGGCAGTTTTACAACATATAGTCATCCCCTGAGATTACAGGGGGTTTTTATGTTAAAAAAGAGCTTTATTCTAAAAGAGTTTCGGATTTTGGGATTATCTATAATTTGTGGATTAATATTTACGACGGTTGTGGTTTTTTCTACAAAGGTTTACGCGACTCGGACACAATCCGCGATTGCCGACGATGTAATTAGATTTCATGTGTTGGCAAATAGTGATTCGCCGAAAGATCAGG
>JAISRJ010000051.1 GCA_031273705.1 Clostridiales bacterium | reverse complement strand
TTGGCTTATTATGCCTATGTACTGTGGCAGAATCCCGTCACGCTCACAGCCTTTCTCATCTTTTCGTGGATTGACTGTATATAGCGTCGAGCGCTTACTGCTATGTGTCCGTATATACGTACTTAGACTGCTCCCCTTTTTCGATTTGCACATAACCGGTTCACTTTCGCCGTATTCTGGTCTTTCCGTACAGCGCATAGGTGTTTCATCGTTACTGCTCAGCTATGGTACGTTAAAAAGGCGAATCTCCAGGGCAAGAAGCTATAGCAATCGATACCAGTTTGCCAAAATTTAGAGTACCTGGAATTTTGCCACGCTTATACTGATTGCCGTGTTTTCCTCCGCTTGCTTGCGGCAGTTGTCCCGTTAGTGTGCCAAGTCATACCCGCTTGGACAGTAACGATAGCTTTACTCGTTAACGCATGGAATTCGGCAAATTCGGCTTGCATTTTTTACGGAATTATGATATAAACTGGTAATAAGTTTAAAATAGATGTTGGAAGTAAAATGTTTTCGGCTAATAAGCAGTGGGTGTTATCCTATCGATTTTAGGTTTAGATAAACCGCGTTTTTATCGTCTTGCGTGACTCCAAGGTAACGGCGCGTGACTTCCTAAAAATAATTTCTCTTAGTAACATAATCTACAGAAGGTAACGTGGTTACTATTTTTCTTTAATATCAAGGGCTTAGGCTCTTTTTTTATTGCCGCTCAACCAAATTTTCTGTCTTACCCCTTCAAAACAAGCTAAATACTCAAGCTGTATAAGGAAGGCAACATAATGTAGATTATGTTACCTTGATTTTTTATAGGCTTGATATCTCGGCATAATGAAGGAGGAAAATTTTGCTTTTTAACTCTGTGCACTTTCTTATATTTTTTCCTATTGTGATAATCATTTATTTCCTAATACCGCAAAAAATCAAATATATATGGCTCTTGCTCTGTAGTTACTATTTTTATATGTCATGGAACGCAAAATATGCTTTGCTTATGCTGATTTCAACAATTATTACATATTCCAGTGGTATCTTGATAAATCGAACTGAAATTCGGGGAGCCGGGCAGGTGAAAAGAAAACTATATGTTGCCCTTAGTTTCGCTTCCAATTTGTTTATTCTATATCTATTTAAATACTTTAACTTTTCAATATCAACGCTCAATCAAATTCTTAAATATGCACATCTTTCGGTTATTAAGCCCAGCTTTTCATTGCTATTACCCGTGGGAATATCTTTTTACACTTTTCAAGCGCTAAGTTACACAATGGATGTGTATCGCGGTAAAATAGACGCCGAAAGAAATTTTTTAAAATACTCGCTATTTGTCTCGTTCTTCCCTCAACTGGTGGCAGGTCCCATTGAACGAACTAAAAATTTACTGACCCAAATCGGTGAGGAGCATCACTTTGATTATAATCGGATGATAAATGGATTTATATTAATGCTGTGGGGCTACTTTCAAAAAGTAGTTATTGCGGACAGAGTAGCGATCTTAGTCGATACTGTATTTGACAACTATCAAAAATACTCTGGATTTCAAATTTTGATCGCCATATTTTTTTTCTCTATTCAAATTTACTGCGACTTTGCCGGATATTCAAACATTGCTATTGGAGCGGCGCAAATTATGGGCTTTAAACTTACAGTAAATTTTAACAGACCTTATCTTGCTTTGTCGATTCAGGATTTTTGGCGTAGATGGCATATCACGCTGAGTACATGGTTTCGAGATTATTTATACATATCGCTTGGGGGCAACAGATGCTCCCGTATAAAAAAATATCGTAATATTATGATCACATTTCTTGTCAGCGGCTTATGGCACGGTGCGAACTGGAACTATGTGATTTGGGGAGGATTACATGGGTTATACCAGATTGTGGAAGACGCGCTTAAAACTATTAGAACAAAGGCGCGGCATATAGAAAAGCTTCCTAATGATGGAAGTCTTTTCAAATTCGTACAAATAATTGTCACCTTTATACTTGTATGTTTTGCATGGATTTTTTTTCGTGCATCAAGTTTAGATACAGCCTTTGGCGTTATAAAGCGAATTGTTATGAACTTTGGGGTAGAGGAGATATTCAAATTATCATCCTATAGATTTGGTTTGGGGCTAAAGGACCTTATTGTGGCAGGTTTAGCAACGTTTTTATGTATGTTAACGGATATTGTTTCTGAAAAACTGGATCTGTTCAAATGGTTCCATGCGAGAAATCCATTCATTAAGTGGGCTACGCTCTATTGCTGGACACTTGTAATCATTTTTTTAGGAAAATTTGGACCGTCGTCTTTCCTTTATTTTCAATTTTAATGGGGATTACGGATATGTTAAAATCATTAAGGAATGTACTATTATTTGTGGGAAGTGTTTTGGCCACGATAGCAATAACAAACTTGATAATTGCTCCGATTAGCATGAGTCATCAAGAATTTGAAAATTCAATGGCGGCTTATTTAGTAAATGGGGATACGATTTACTATAAAACAAACTATAATGAGCAGTTGGTTCAAGCGTTATATATTCAGAATTTAGATAAAGCTGAAATCTCTGTTGTTCTAGGATCCAGCAGAAGTATGCTTCTAAGTAAAGAAATAACAAGTTATGAAAGTCAGTATAATAACAGCGTTTCTGGCGCTAGTTTTTATGATATTGTCGCTATCTTAGGTATGTATTATAAAAGAGGAATACTACCTCGAAGGGTGGTCATCGAAATTTCTCCATGGAATTTTAACGATCAATACCCTGACAACAGATTGCTTGCCATCTATGAAAATGATTATAATGAATTTTATTCCAAATTAGATCATTCGACTGATTTTGAAAACAAAATATCAATATTGTCTAACGCTCTTTCGTTTGTTCTCTTTCAAGATAGTTTAGAAACCATTTGCAAGGATTTACTTAACATATTTTATGTATCAAAAAAATTGTACACAACAAAGCCTGACGACACCTACTATACGAAATATCCCGATGGAAGTATCGAATATGGGAGTGCTACAACGGAAATGCCTTATAATGAGATTTTAGACAAAATTCATCAGGCGTCTGACGGAAATGAACGGATGTTATCTTCGCGAATGCAGGGGTTTTCTGAAATTGGCGAAAAAAATGTTAAACAGCTAAATGCTCTGCTTTCTTGGATTCGTGAAAATGAAATAGACGTAACAATATATCTCTCGCCATTTGCTCCGGCAATCTATGAATATTGTATGAGTACGGATTATTCTATCGTCGCCGATGTTGAGGAATTTCTAGTCTCCATGTCGAACAAATATGGGGCCGAATTGCGAGGTTCCTATAATCCTGTGAATATCGGCTTGGCGGATACAGACTTTTATGATTGTATACACCCCCGAAAAGAAGCCACTAAGAGTATATGGGATTATACCCGGCATAACGAAGAGTTTTAACTTCTGATTGTCGAGAAGTCGCCCACCTTCAGGCATGGGGGCGCTGACAATCTTTACGCAACAGTGGCAACAGATTTTACATGCCGAACGATACGCTCGGGCCTACGGTATCGGCGTTCCGTCGTCGGCACAATGATAAGCCGGACCTGCGCGCCTCACTTGCCAGAAAATTTTAGGCTTGAAAATTAAATGCTGTTTCCCCGATAAACATAAAAATCACTTTACAACCATTATTTCGCATGTTACGATGTTTTCAGCCTCGCGTCACACATGGACCAGTCGAAGCGCGGGATGCGAATCTTAATGGATTAAGGAGATTATAATGCGAGTTTCAATTTTGTCGGTGGTTTTTATGACGATTTCGGCAATTTTATCAATCGGAACACCGTTGTTTCTATTTTTCTTTTTTAAAAAACGGCTTTTATTGAAAGTTGTTCCATTGTTGGCTGGCATTGCCGGCTTTGTCGTCTTTGCTTTAATTTTGGAACAGCTGGTACATATAGTTGTTCTAAAACCAAGTCCAACCGGCGAAATCGCGCTAAAAAGCAAACCGATACTATTTATTCTGTACGGATGTTTTATGGCGGGAATATTTGAAGAGAGCTCGCGATTTATTTTGTTTCATGTATTGAAAAAGAAATATAGCGGTATCGGTACAGGACTTTCCTACGGAATAGGACATGGTGGTATAGAGGCAATACTCATTACGGGAGCATCCATGATAGGCAATTTAGTATTAAGTGTCGTCATTAATTTAGGATTAACATCTGTGCCGCCAGAAATAATATCCGGACTTACTGAAATCGCTCCATATATGTTTCTTATTGGCGGATTTGAACGTATTTTTGCTATTGCAATACAAATATCGTTATCGGTAATTGTTTTCTATTCAGTATTTTATAATGGTAAATGGTGGATATACCCTTTGGCAATAATAGTCCACGCAATAATAGATCTACCCGCGATATTAATGCAGATAGAAGTAATAAAAAACATATTTTTTGTTGAAGGGCTTACATTTTTAAGCAGTATAATACTAATATTTTTAGCAAAATATATACATGAAAATTTCGCGGCAGACGCCGACATACCGGCAAGATAAGAATCTTGTTCACTTCTCCCTCGCTTCTCCCTCGCCAAAAAACATATCGGTATATTCTACCGGCGACTCCAGTAAATACGCTAAAAGCCCGTAAGTGCGTAAAATCGGCATTTTCGGGCTTTAGATTTTTACTTACATTTCACACTGTTATACCCGCGAGTATAAATTTGATATAAATAATCTGTCCCTTGGATTGTTAATTTCTTCTGCACCGCAGCAACCAATATCCATATTCCCCGGTTTCTAACGATTTGATATCGCGCACACATTTAAATCGGCTGAACCCAAGCCGCTGGGCAAGCATACGATACCTTGGCTCAAAAACCCCCGGCACCCCCAGAATATATTCGTCGGTGGCTAACACTTTCCCAAGCATAAGATGTTTGTATTTTTTATATGAAGAAATAATCATTGGATGATTGATTAAAGACCGATACTCTATGCTTAATAAAATCGGTTCGCGCAGAGAGATTCTTATCCATTTTATATCCTTGCCCTGTTTTTCAAAGGGCGTCATTTCTACATATGTTGAAAACATTAGATCGAGTTCGTCTTGATTCTCCGCCTCGTCATACGTCGATTGCCTTTCACGTTCTTGCCTCGCGTTTTTGTCGTTTATATCATCGTCAATTTTTTTAACTATATTTTGGAAAGATTCCTCGACCTCGCGCAGACTCCGCTCTATATCTTTTTCATCCGGAGGTTCTATCGGCTTTTCCTCTTCCATATCTTCCTCTGCAGTTTCGTCAGGCTCGTCATAATATTCCTCGTCTCGCTCTTCGTCCAATACCTGCTCTTCGTCCAATACCTGCTCTTCATCTAATAATTGCTGAAATTCATCTTCGTGTTCATCTGTCTCAAAGTATGCCGGTTCATCTGTAAAAGTCGTGGTTTCATCATTCGGATCGATTGGTTCTTCTTCGTCAAAACAGACAAACTCTTCGCCCGTTTCTATATCCGCCGGTTCCTCGACGGGCTTTTCACCCTTTTCTATCTCATCCGGCTCTTCGACGGCTTCTTCATCCGACTCTGTTTTAGCGAACTTCTTTTGTATATCAGATTTAACGGGTTTCGCGTTAACAATTATTGGATCCCGCGCCCCCCTATCAACAGGCTCCGCGTTAACTACCAAAGGAATATCGTCCGTTACACGCGGAATGATCTCAGTTATTGCTTTTTGTTTCGCGGATCCGTTGTTAATTGCCGGCTTCTTGTTATCTTTCGGTTTAGCGTCACCCTCTCGCTTTGTCTCATAGTACATTTTCCATTTTACACGCTCGGTCTTGTAACCTACCAACGGGCAAATCAATTCTTTTTTATTGCTCACTTCTATTGCTATTACATGAAGAGCTTCTATACCTCTACCGTCAGAGACGGCGTTTATGTCAAATTCGTCTTTATATTCGCCTTTACCTTTTGCCTCCACGTACAGCGGCGCAATCGGTATGCCTATGTATTTGCCTCGCGCCGAAAAAATCAGCAATATGCTGTAAGTCACCAGCGGTTTCAAATCCTGTACCGTGACGGATAGCTTACCGATATTGCCTCGAGTTTCCAGAATACAACGTCCGGCGGGTAGCTTTTCATTGGCATTGTAGCCCGGACTGTCGGGTTCCAGCATGATAAAATATCTGCGATACTCCATAGTTACATCCTCCTTAGCCCTCATTGGGGAACTGGCGGCCTGCCGTGTCTAGCTTATAATTCTCTTTATAAATAAGATCGGAAACGGGACCGATTGTGTATCCCTTGTCTTTTAGCCCCTTCAATATGATAGGCAAAGCTGTAGGGGTATCTTTCGCGTCATTATGAAATAATATTATAGAACCATTTCTCAAATTTTTATTATTCAGCACACGGTTTATTTCATAATCTACACCTTTATTCATCCAATCGTGGCTGTCAACATCCCATTGAATGGGAAAATATTTTAATTCCTCCGCCGCTTGTATAACGGTGTTGTTGTATTCTCCGTAAGGCGGACGGTAAACGTTCATATCAATGCCCAATAAATTCTTGACCTTTTCGTGACAGCCCATTATCTCCGCTTTGTTTTGCTCTAAGCTTAACTGCCCGCCGTGAGCGTGAGTTTTACTGTGGTTGCCTATCTCGTGCCCCAAATCATAAATTTTTTTTACCTGTTCGGAATATTTGTCTACCCAGTACCCACATAGGAAGAAAGTAGCTTTTACATCATATTGATTAAGTATGCTAAGTAATTTATCCGTATCCTCCGCGCCCCATGCCGCGTCAAATGAAATGGCGACTTTCTTTTCAGGTGTTTCGACACTGTATATTGGTAATTTCCTCCTGGCGCCTTCCGCCAAGCTTAATTGGTGAAACACTGTTTGACCGATCGGCTGAATATTAACGTAAGTAATGCCTAGCAGCAGCACCGCTAACAATAGCGTTTTCCAATGTTTGGATAAAATGTTTATCCACTTTTTCAACATTATAATCCCTCCTTGTATCAATTTATTCTCAGGAAAGGGTAATATTCCTATTTTTAAACGTTGCTAAATTTACCTCATTTTTGTATCATGTATTAAGAACAAGTCGGGGATAATACAATTTAGGAGGGATCAATTGTGAAATTAAAAGTTGTACCAGTGCTTACGGCAGCGATGCTTTGCTTTAATTCAACTGTTTATGGGGCGGCAACGATTAATAGCACCATAAATGCCCCTATTCTGACTTCGGCTCCAACCGAGTCGGAATTGCCCGCGCCTTTGCAGAATTACGCAATGTTTTCCGGAACAATATATAAAATTAAAGACCCGTCAGACGCCCAAGCAAGTATGTTTAATCAAGTTATCTTTGCTAAAAACGCCGATGGCGGTGAGGTTGCGTTCTTGATTGGGGAAAACACCTACTTTGTGACTGATACCAAACCGGCGGTCGGTGAAAAGATAATCGGTTTTTATGACGCAAAAAAACCAATGACATTGATTTATCCGCCTCAACCTCAAGCTGATGTTATCGCAATTAACCTGCCGGATTCTAAGACTGTTAAGGTAGATATTTTTGATAAAGATCTTGTAAGCGCCGATGGTCAATTAAAATTGACTTTGGGAGATAAGACTGATATAATGTTGCAGAATGGCGAAAAATTTGATGGAGAGCTTGCAAACCGGCGCCTTGCCGTCGTTTATGGCGCTTCTACCAGAAGCATTCCCGCCCAAACGACTCCTGATAAAGTTGTAGTGCTTTACGAAACCGCCGTGCATCCCAGCTATCAACTTACGGAAGAAGATAAAGCCATGCTTAAAAAAGATTACGCCACGATGAAAATAACCGTAAATGACAAGGAAGTCAATGCAACACCATATGTGGATACCACAGGGGTTCCTTTGCTGCCAATACGGTCAATAGCGGAGGCTGCTGGATTAGATATAGAGTGGCTTGCGGCCAGTAAATCCGTTGCGGTTGGAAAAATCGCGACGTTTACAGTAGGAAAAGATTCTTACTCTACTATTAATAAGACAGAACTCATATCATTGGGTGCGGCCCCGATTATCGTAAGGGACAGAACTTATGTCCCTTTTGAGTTTTTTTCTGAAATTATGTCCGCGGAGGTTAGCATAGAGTATAAGACAATCAAGATTCAATTTGCCATTGATTGAATAGTTTTTCCCTGGCTGGGTTCCCCCTGTCCGCCACGCTCGCTATACTGTCAATGGCTGTAACAAAATGGAAAGCGCGGCATACGCCCGCCGTCTGCAACCTTGAGCTATACCCGTAAGCGAAATCATTTGCCATCCGTACGGTCTTTTTGGCGCAATACCTCGTCAGACGGCTACTTACATACCCGCGGGTACGCGGCGTAGCCATCTTCTTTGTCTTGCGCCAAAAATTCTCGTATGTCATTGGCAAACGCTTATGCTCGTGAGTATAACGCTCTATGCGCCGTGGCGGGCGTATGTTCGTCAATCAGGGTTGAAGTTGGCTTTCTGTTTTGATTCTATATAACTTGGAGGCATCTAAAATGAAATACGAGATTTTTGGTAATAATCTGCCCGCTGTCAATATTTTTCTGGAGCAGGGTGAGAGCATTTACACGCAGTCCGGCGGTATGACCTGGATGACCTCGGGCATTGG
>JAISRJ010000330.1 GCA_031273705.1 Clostridiales bacterium | reverse complement strand
CTGATTTTGGGGAAAGAATTTTTTCACTCAAGTATATCATCTCCATCCATTAACATTATATCATATGTACCCAAAATAGGCTAACTAAAAAAGCGCCATGCCCTGCTTGGGGTACGGCGCTTTTTATTGTATTCAAAAATAATTTGAAATTTCTATGGGTTTTAAGTATAAATTCTATTCCCTCACGATGTAATCTACTTTGCCCGAACCTATAGGGTGAGATTCTTTCGTCCCATTGGGGACGCCAATAGCGATTGCCACAGCGAACGCGTGACCTTCGGGAAATTTTAATATCTTGCTGAAGTATTCTTTCTTATCCTTTGCAAAAGCCGCTTCCGGCAAACCCAAGACAACACTGCCCAATCCTAAAGAATGAGCTGCCAGGTGTATGTTCTCTACAGCTATTCCGCTGTCCAACCTGCCCCAGCGTGTATCAGGGGCGCAACTTATAAAAATCGCGGTTGTAGCCCCATGAAAAATATCACTGGCGCTCGACTTAAGATTTTTCAATGCCTCTTCGTTAATCTCGGCTAGCAGCGACGCGTCCTGAACAACAGCAAAATGCCATGGCTGCCCATTTCTGGCGCTAGGAGCTTCTAAAGCCGCCTTTATCAATAATTCCACTTGCTCTTTTGTCACTGGCTCCGGCTTGTAAGCGCGAATGCTTCTTCTCTCAGAAATAGCTTCTAATACTGGATTACTCATTTTAGCACCTCTCCATAAACTTTACATATACATAAAAATATCGATAACATAATTATAATGTGTTCACAGTTTCTTTTCAAGTCGTAGTTTTAACCATAATTTCAAAATGGACAGTACCGCCAGTTTTGAAATTACTATAAGGTTGAAAATCGGAATATAAAGCAGGGGCGAACATAGGCCCGCACCTGCTTTATTTACAACATTTACAAGGTTTCTGGATTATCAATTTGCTGTATGGCTATCGCGTGGCTAATTGTCAATTTGCGTATGGACTCCTCTTGCTGAGCAATTTTATAATAGAATTTATCCAATTCTAACTTGGTAAGTTTACCCAATTCATATTGTTTTTCTTTCACAGGTTTTTGCAATAACAGATCGTCCAGCTCAAGTCGCGCGTTGTTATACGAAATTTCTTGATCCATTATCTTATTATACGCGTTAACAACTTTTTGTTCAGCGGTTCGTTCCGTATCATAAAGGTCCCTTGACGCGTTGGTAACGGATTGCTCTTTATCTTCCTCCGCCTCCTCGCCATGTAAAAATGGATCGTTCAATTCCAATTCATATTCCGCGACTTCGACATTTACCTGCTGACTGGCAACGGATGTATCCGCCAGCACACCGGCGCTTACATATGCCTGCAAGCCATTCTTTATCGGTTCATACGTAAAATCCAAACTTAAACGGTATTGTTTGCTTAAAGACGTACCCATCAATTTATTTAAAGACACAAACGCGTTTGTTATCGCCAGATTCTGGCTTTCGCGGCTGGACTTACTCTTTTTCATATTATTCTCTTGGGTGGTATATTCAACTTTGCTGATATAACCCAAACTATGTTTTACTTTGGATATCAGCAATTCTCTTTCCATTATAGAAAGATTCTGATCAGTTAACGCCAAAGCCTGCTGCGCGTCTATAATAGAAGCAAACAGATTCATAACCGATATGCGCAAGCTTTCCTTGGCTACGCCTATATTACCGTTAGATAAACTTTCCTGCTGCTCTAACTGCATCATTTGGACCGCCAAGTCCAACACCGTGGCATAATCCTGCTCGACATAGAACTGTTCCTTTATTTGATCCAATTTCTTCTCATTATTGGTAATATTACTTTCCAAATTGCGTAACTCGGCGCTGGCGTCAATTGCCCATTTCAGCGCTTGATCAACTGTTAAGGTTTCTAATTCCACTGATATGCTCGTAAGCGGCATAGAAAATGACGCGAACAGTATCAGCGTTAGCAAAACTCCGACTTTTTGTTTCATTAATGTCCCCCCAAAAGTTTAACTAACCATTGGGAACCTGATTATAAATTCGGTCCCCTCCCCCAAAGTGCTGTTGACTGTGGCTTCGGCCTCGTGTTGTTTAATTATCCAAGCGGCGATAGATAGCCCCAATCCCGTTCCCTTCACAAGTCGAACATCGTTGCTGCGAGATTTATCCGCCCGGTAAAATCTGTCAAAAATATATGGCAAATCTTCTGAGCTTATGCCTATTCCTTCATCTTTTACGGTAACACAAATTTTTTCGCTCTGTTCAAAAATCCTAACCAAGATTTTTCCATCGGTTTCTTTAGAATATTTAACAGCGTTTTCCAATAAAATCCAAAACAACTGTTTTATCAGATCATAGTCGCCCATTATATGTGTATTTGCGGATGACTCTAACTCAACATTCCAATGGCGTTCCACTAATTCCATTTCTTTTATTACATCCTCAGCGATGGAATTGCAGTCGATAGGCATTCGAACTATTTGCAACTTACCTTGCTCAGCCTTCGCCATCATCAAAAGTTTTTTTATAAGCATGGTCATATGCTCTGTTTCCGCTTTTAGGGAATCAATGGACTCTTGCAAAATAACCGGATCGTTTTTACCCCATCGATCCAGCAGATTCGCGTATCCTTGAATGACGGATATAGGCGTGCGCAATTCATGTGAAGCGTCAGACACAAATTTACCCTGTTGTCTGAAACTAATCTCCAAACGACTAATCATTGCGTTAAACGCAAGCGAAAGCTCTCTCAATTCGTCGTTTGGTCCGGTAATGTCTATCCGTTTGCTTAAGTCTTCTATGCCAATTCGATTAGCCGCGTGTATAATTTTACGTACAGGTTTTAACGTAAGTCTGCTGATGGTGCTACCAATAAAAAACGCCATTATTACGCCCGATATATTAAATGCCGTAAAAAGTGTGGTAAACAGCTTCAGTATATCCTGTTCTCGCTCAAAGTTACGAAATACACGAATAAGGAACAATTGACCATCCCACTTTGCGATACGTTCGCTGGTCATGTATCTTATAGCCCGAATAATAACAGTGTCCTCAGATTTTCCGGGTTTTGGTAAATCGCTTCCAAAAGGATTGGGCAAAGCGTGAGAATCGAATATTCGACGGTCGCTATCTGTCTGAAATACGGCAATCTCTACATATTTATTGGGATTAAGTTCATCCAATGCCACTGTAGTTATCATGCCGCCGGACTCAATATGCTCCTTAACTTTATCAGCGGTTTGATCTAACTCACGCCGCGCGTTCTGAACATACGCGTTTCTTATATTGGTTATCAAAAAAAGCGATACTATCACCAATAATATCCAGAACATGCCACCATACATTATGGATATTTTCGTACTGAGTTTTAAATTGGGCAATCTAGGAAATTCGGGTAAACGAATCTTATTCGTCCTTAGCATAATAGCCGACGCCACGTGTTGTACAAATGAGTTTAATACCAAATCTATCGTCTATCTTCGTTCGCAAATATCTGATGTACACATCCACAATATTGGTTTCTCCAAAGTAGTCATAGCCCCATACTTGGTTAAGGATCTGCTCTCGGGTAAGTACGATATTTCTATTTTGCACCAAAAAGACCAACAGTTCATATTCTGTCTTGGTAAGTTCTATCTCATCGTCCTGCCATTGAACCTTACGACGCTGAGTGTCAATAGAAAGTTCCTTTAGCCGCAAAATTTTATCGTCGTCCTGCTGAACGCGCGAACTTTTGCGAAACGCGGTACGCATTCTAGCCAGCACTTCCTCAATAGCAAAGGGTTTTGTTATATAATCGTCCGCACCGCTATCCAACCCGGCGACACGATCACTCACATCACTTTTCGCCGTAAGCATAATAATAGGAATGTTGGACGTCTTACGGATCCTGCGTAAAATTTCCATACCATTAAAGCCGGGAACCATTAGATCCAGTAGCAACAGATCATATTCTTTCGCGCCGAATTTTTCAATTGCTTCATGCCCGTCGGCGACTACATCCACATCATAGCCTTCAAACTTAAGCTCCAGTTCGACGAATCGCGCCAGCTTAGCCTCATCCTCTACCAATAGGATGTGCTTATTATCAAATTCCATTTCGCTCCCCGATCTATTCATATCTCAAGGCTTCTATAGGATCAAGCTTTGCCGCTTTGTTGGCGGGATAAACACCGAATATAATGCCTATGCCGCATGAGATCGCCACAGACATAATAACGGACTGGGTAGTCATAACAGGTTGTATATCTACAAGACTTCCAATCAGATTGCCGCCTCCGTAACCCAAGGCAAGCCCCAAAGCGCCGCCTAAGCCGGTCAAGATTATAGCTTCTAATAAAAATTGAACTCGTATATCTCCACGCCGGGCGCCGATAGACTTTCGTACCCCAATCTCTCTTGTGCGTTCCGTCACAGTCACCAGCATTATATTCATGACGCCTATTCCACCAACGACAAGTGAGATAGCCGCCACAGCCGAAATAAACCCTGTAAGCATACCGGTAATCTGGTTAATCTGTTCCATCAATGACATTGTGTTTTGGGCGTAATAATTTTCCGTGGTACCATGCAGATAATCTAACCGGGTTGTTAATTCCGTCGCCACCGCATCCGCCTGATCGGGGTTGCTCGCCATAACGGATATTTCTGATATTTCTTTGGTGGCAAATAACCGCTGTAAAGTCACCATCGGAACAAATATTGTTTCGGGAAATTGATCAGAATACATAGACTCCAAAGCGGCATTGGGGTTTTTTATTATACCAACAACGGTGTATTTTTGCGTACCTCTGTAAGTTGGCAAAGAAATT
>JAISRJ010000329.1 GCA_031273705.1 Clostridiales bacterium | reverse complement strand
AAAACAGCCGAGATTTTAAATGAAATTAAACAGGAATGCACGGTAATTGTAGTGGAGCATGATATGGAATTTGTTAAACAGGCTGCGGATAAAGTTACGATATTGCACGAGGGCAAAGTCTTGATGGAAGGTGATATTGCCGATTGTCTTGCCGATAAAACCGTTCAGGCGGTGTATTTGGGCAGAGGCGGCGAGAAATATGCCTAAAGCAATGCTGAAGATAAACCAGCTTGACGCTTATTACAGCGGAAGTCGGATTATATCAGAGCTTAATCTAACTGCAAATAAAGGAGCGGTTACCGCGCTGATAGGCAGAAACGGCGTAGGTAAAAGCACCACATTAAAATCTGTGATGGGGCTGGTGAAAACCCCTAGAGGCAAGATTTTTCTTGATGGATTGGATATTATCAAAATGTCCACTTACGACCGTGTAAAACTCGGTATAGGCTATGTGCCGCAGGGGCGCGATATTTTCCCGCAAATGACGGTGTTTGAAAACTTAACGTTGCCGCTTGTGGCACAAGGCAGGAAACGGGTGGCACCGGAATATATTTTCGACCTTTTTCCTATTTTGCCGCAGTTTGCGAAACGATGGGGCGGAGATCTTTCCGGCGGGCAGCAGCAACAGCTTGCCATAGCCAGGGCACTGGTTACAGAACCGAAAATTCTTATATTGGATGAACCTACCGAGGGCATTCAACCGTCGATTATACAGGACATAGGTGCCGCCATTAGGAAAATTAACAAAGAAAAGGGTATAACAGTGTTTTTTGTAGAGCAATATCTGGATTTTGTGCTTGAACATTCCGATGCTCTTTATATTATGGAAAAGGGGGAGATATTGCTTAAAGGAAACACAAAAGAACTTGAGCATTCTAAGATTCAAAAAATATTATCTTGACACACTCCACACGGCCAAAGCCGGGGATTCCGCTGTCAGCTATGCTTGCCGGCTTACGCCGGTCCAGCGGCGCATTCGGTAAATACATTAATTGCAAATTTATTTTGAAATTTTACTTTGAAATTTTATTTTGAAATTTTATTTGGAGGAAAAATTTATGAAACTTACGCCCAGAGAGATGGAAAAGCTTATGTTGCACACGGCGGGTGAGCTTGCGAAGGCGAGGAGAGAAAGGGGTTTAAAACTTAATTATTCGGAAGCTATCGCTCTTATTTCTTCCGAGCTTTTGGAGCTTGCCCGTGATGGAAAAACCGTAAAGGAGTTGATGACGCTTGGTCAAAACATACTCGTGGCAGAGGATTGCATGGATGGCATACCGGAAATGATAGCGGAGGTTCAGATAGAAGCTACGTTTGACGACGGTACAAAGCTTGTAACGGTTCACAATCCAATCAGGGGAGGAAGTAATAAATGAAACCGGGTGAAATTATTGTAAAAGATGATCCTATTGTTATTAACGCGGGACTGATAACTAAATCTTTAGCGGTTAAAAATACCGGAGACAGGCCGATTCAGGTAGGCTCGCATTTTCATTTCTTTGAAGCAAATAAATTCCTGGAGTTTGATCGAAGCGAGGCATATGGATATCGGCTAGACATAGCGTCGGGAACTGCCGTAAGGTTAGAACCCGGTGAAGAAAAATTAGTGGAGCTTGTAGAGCTTTCCGGTAAAAAGCGGGTTCGCGGGCTGAATAATTTAACGGACGCGCAGATTAACGCGGCCACAAAGGCGTCGTCATTACAAAAAGCGCAGTTAAAAGGTTTTTCTGGAAGAGGATGTGAGTGTAAATGAAAGAGATAAACAGAAAAGAATATTGTTCTATGTACGGACCTACAACAGGCGATAAAATTCGTTTGGGCGACACGGATTTGTTCATAGAGATTGAAAAAGATTTTACGGTTTACGGTGACGAGATGAAGTTCGGCGGCGGTAAAACCATCCGGGACGGCATGGGGCAAAACTCTGATATAACGAACGAGGGCGGCGCTCTGGACACTCTGATTACAAACGCGACTATACTTGATTCTTGGGGCATTGTAAAAGCCGACATTGGTATAAAAGACGGTAAAATCGTGGGTATCGGAAAAAGCGGTAATCCCGATATTATGGACGGCGTTGATTCCATACTGGTGGCGGGGGTTGGTACGGAGGTTATCGCCGGTGAAGGTATGATTGTAACGGCGGGCGGAATTGATACCCATGTGCATTATATTTGTCCGCAGCAGGTCGAAACATCTCTCTATTCGGGTATGACAACCATGATCGGCGGCGGAACAGGTCCGGCTGTGGGTACGTTTGCGACTACTTGCACACCGGGGGAGTATAATATACATAAAATGCTGGAGGCGGCCGAAGAGTTTCAAATGAATTTCGGCTTTTTTGGCAAGGCGAACGCGTCCGCGGAAAAACCGCTGACAGAGCAAATACAGGCAGGGGCAATCGGACTAAAACTGCATGAGGATTGGGGTACGACGCCGTCGGCTATAAATACAAGTTTAAACGTCGCCGACAAATACGATGTGCAAATTACTATTCATACCGATACATTGAACGAAGCGGGATTTTTTGAATCCACGCGTGACAGCATTGCCGGACGCGCCATTCACACCTATCATACCGAAGGGGCGGGCGGAGGTCACGCGCCGGATATTATCAAGGCGGCGGGGCTGCCCAATGTTATGCCTTCTTCCACAAGCCCCACGATGCCGTTTTCTAAAAACACGATAGACGAACACTTGGATATGATTATGGTTTGCCATCATCTTGACCCGAATCTACCGGAAGATGTCGCTTTTGCCAAGTCTAGAATCCGCTATGGAACTTTAGCGGCTGAGGATATACTGCACGACATGGGGGCAATATCCATCCTTAATTCCGATTCGCAGGCTATGGGCAGACCGGCCGAGGTAATTACCAGGGCGTGGCAGTGCGCCGATAAAATGAAAAAACAGCGCGGTCAGCTGCCGGAAGCCCAGGGCGAGGATAACGATAACTATCGCGCAAGAAGGTATGTGGCAAAATACACCATTAACCCGGCTATCGCGCACGGTATTGCCGATTATGTAGGCTCGATAGAAGAAGGAAAAATCGCTGATCTAGTGATTTGGGATCCGGCTTTTTTTGGTGTAAAACCCGATGTGATTATTAAAGGAGGATTTATTGCCGCCGCGAAAATGGGCGACGCCAACGCATCTATCCCAACCCCTCAACCTGTTATTATGAAAAATATGTGGGGCGCATACGGCAAAGCGCGGTCTAATACGTCTATTACCTTTGTCAGCAAGGTTGCGTATGATGATGGTATAAAGGAAAAGCTAGGGCTTGAAAAAATAGTTCTTCCGGTTGGAAATTGCAGGAATGTAGCTAAAAAAGATATGGTTCTTAATGACAAAACCCCGAGGATTGAAGTTGATTCGAGTACATATATGGTAAAAATCGACGGTGTTCAGGTTGATTCCGAACCTTCCGAGTCTTTGCCTTTATGCAGGAGATATTATTTGTTCTAATAACACACAACGCGCCCCTACTAAGTTGTAGGGGCGCGTTGTCGTCCGCGATTCTAGCAGCATCTGCAGCGCAAAGACAAAAGCCTTAACAATATTAAATATAAGATCGATTTAGCCGGGTTCTCAGCGAGTGAGAAGCCGATATTCGCGCCGGTTTGCGTCGCCGGATAAGCCATGCCGGATTCTTGATAGCCGCTTGATGGATAAGTTACATTTGGCGTTTGGTATCCGCTTTGATACAACGAAGTCTCGGAGACAACGGGATACTGGTTGGGGCGATACGCCGGTTCCGGTAAAGCTGCTGTCGCGCTGTAAGGAAGCGCCGGGCTAAGCGAGGTTTGCGCTGTGCTATAACCTGTGGTACCGTTCGCGCCGGAGTAATCTATTCTGTTTGGACGGCAATTTGCGCATGTTCCGTTCCCACCTGTATAAATACCCGCGCCATTATGCCCCGGGAAAATTGATCCATTGTTCGCCGTGGCATCGCCGGTATAAGTTCCGTTGCCGCCATTATATGCGGTCGCGCCATTAACGCCGGTATAGGTTCCGTTGCGGCCATCATAGGCGGTCGCGGCATTAACGCCGGTATAGCTGCCGCTTTCATTAACCACGGGATAATCTGTTTCGCCGGTATAGCTGTTACTGCCGTTCAATCCACTCACTCCATTCGCGCTTGGGACATTTGCTGAGACATTATTGGACTGCCCCTGATCAATTGCGTTTTGTGTGTCTTGTTGGGTGAAATTATCTGTTCCGGCGTCATATGGCGCCGTGTTCGGTTCATACATGGCATTGCCAATATCCTGTTCGGATTCAGATGGATTATAGTCTGTAGGCGCGATATTTTCATCACCGTCCGGGTTAACGTCCGAACCGCTTATTCTGCCGTCTCTGTTGCCGTAATACGCATCCATTATAGCATTCCAAGTGCCTTGACCCACAATGCCGTCTACCGTCAGCCCCTTTATCCTCTGAAATTCCCTAACCGCGTCATAAGTACTGCTGCCAAAAATACCGTCCGTGCTTATCTTTGGAATGCTCGGGTACTGAGTAGACAATGAATTAAGATAGCCTTGAATCATCATTACAGTATTGCCGCGCGAACCGACTCGCAGCAGATAGCCTGAATATGTCGGTCTCTGTGTACCGGCATTTAATAATTCATATTGATTCATAAGTTCCGCCCATGTGGAGGGACCGGCCAATCCGTCCGGTGTAAGACCGAAAATATTCTGGAAAGTCGCGAGCGCGGTTCGAGTGCCTGCGCCAAATCTTCCGTCCACGTTAATCTTTGGAATTTGTGGGTAAAACTCACCCACCGCGTTAATGACCCGCTGTAGAATTTCAACATGTTCGCCGGTGCTTCCCAAACGCAATATATACCCCGGATACGGATATGCGCCGGACGGCGGTATGTCTTCCGGTTCGTAGGGTATCGCAATGTTATCAATGATGTTGTAATAAATTTCATATAGCGAGTTCCAAGTTACCGGACCGACTATACCGTCTTGCATTAGCGCGAATATCCTCTGATAAGTCATAACACACGCTTTTGTCCTGGCGTCAAACAGAGCGTTTTCAATAATCTGCGGAATCCCGCTGTAAAACATAGAAATATAGTTAAGCAAAAATTGTAATTGAGTTACATAACCTCCGCGAGAACCTTCCACTAAACTCACGTTGGGGGGCGCGTCACCTATGCCCACAGACTCTCCCTCTATGGTAAGATCGGAGAGTTTTTTGATGTTTTCGCAAACTTGAGATAATTTGTACCAAGTTATTTTATCGACTTTTCCATCTTCACCTAGATTGAAATCATGTTTAAAGATCCTTACGGCAGCCGTTGTTTGAAAGTTGAATATCCCGTCCGGATTGCTTATCTGCGGTATATTCGGATAGTTGATCCGTATTCTGTTCAGATAATTCTGAACTATTTTTACAGGTTGACCGCTCGCGCCTTCGCCTAAAACATAGCCCGGATACGCTTCTTCTATATCCTGGAAGATATTGCTTTCCGCGATTTCAGTATCTTCGGGATAATAATCGTGTAATATATCAAGCGCGTTCATGCCATCTTGAGCTAATTCCACTGTTCCCCATTGAGACAGACCCGCGCATGTTGAAGTCGTACCATTGCAATATAGTGTAAAATAAGGGGCCGTGCGCCCTTCACGGCGTACATACTTGTCAAAGACTCTATCCACTACTTCGCTGATGTATTTAAAAATTTCCCCACCGTGAACATAGGATTGATCGTAGACTGTAGAACTGGTTATATCAAAAGGATAACCCCTGCTAGGATACCATTCGGTATATATCCTATTTAAAACATAGGTGATTTCGCAGAGTATATTCGCTTCCAACGAAGCTTCCGGCCAGGTGGAATAGATTTCATGAGACGCTACGTTTTTTATATAGTCCACAAATTGGACCTGAACATTAAATGCCGAAGAGTTAGGCACTCCAAGGTGAACTGTTACAGAGTCTGGAATAATGACTTCTTTTAGAATACGCGAGTTTGTCTGCTGAGTCTCTTGAATTCGCTGCACTGAAAGATTCACCGCTGTCGGGGGGATTGTGATTTCGTTTACATAGTTGGCAATTGAGCTGGGGTCTTGTGGGGTCAGGTTTACTAAAAGTATCGATGTGTCGGTATCCATAATGTGAACACCATATAATAAACTCTCGTCAAATCCATCGGCGATTATTCTTACATCTACCATCGAAAAAACAGGTTCGGTACTGTCCGGAATTAAGCTGTTTGCCGCGTCGGGCGCTTCAAGCGCAATCGGGCGGATCAATCCGTCTATCCCAGTGGTCATTTTATTAAGCATTTCGCCGACTAAAGAAAAAATTTCTACAGTCGCGCCGGCTATCGGTATTATTTCTTGAGCCGTGGAAACTTTAACTATCAAATATCCTGTACCCAAATAATTTCACCCCTTATTGATTTCTAGTCATAGTATATTTTTGTAGAAACAAAACGTGACAAGACAAGCACTGTCGAAAAAATATATGAATAACATAGACCGAGGAGGTTTTTGCCATGAGTGTGTCTTACGAGGACGAGGCGCTTCTGGAGGACAGCGAGCTTGGAGCCGGTTTTAATATAGAAGATAATACTTGGGAAGTGATAGTAAAATATAATGGGGATTTGCGAGACATAGCCGCCGAATTAGGCGCGGATGTGGAGATTTTGAGCGAGAATTACGCCATTATCACGCTTTCCGCCAATAGGGTTACGGATTTGAACAATTTTAGTCAAATAGAACATATTGAAAAGCCTAAAAATTTGAAATTTTCTACTTTAAGCGACGCGATCAGCCGGTCATGCGTTTCCACTGTGCAAAGTTCTCTCGGATTTAATTTGACCGGCAGAGGTGTGCTGGTGGCTATAGCCGATTCGGGAGTGGATTACACTCATCCGGATTTTAGAAATGAGGATGGCGGAAGTCGTATAATGTTTTTTTGGGATCAGGCGGCGTTTGGGCAGAGTTCCCCGCCCGAAGGATTTAAATACGGCGTAGAGTACACGAATGAACAATTGAATAATGCCTTGAAAAACCGCCAGCCGTTTTCGGTTATACCAGAATTGGATTTTTTAGGGCATGGGACGGCGGTCGCCGGTGTGGCAGCGGGCAACGGGCGTGGAGCCGTCGCAAATATTGGGGTCGCGCCGGAGTCGTCCTTGATTGTGGCTAGACTAGGCAGAAACGGAGAGCGATCTTTTGTACGCAATACCGAGCTTATGCGAGCCTTAAAATACTTTGTGGATAAAGCGAAATCGCTGAACATGCCGCTGGTGATAAATATGAGCTTTGGCACAAACAACGGATCTCATGACGGTCAGTCTTTGTTTGAAACATTCATAGACGAAACGGCTTCACAGTGGAAAACTAACATCATAGCCGCGACAGGCAACGAGGGCGGAGCCTCACACCATTATTTCGGGACAATTTTAGAGAATGGAATAACTAATGTTGTATTTCATACGTCGGCAGGGCTGCAGTCTTTTTACATAACTTTCTGGCAGAATTTTGTTGATGAGTTTTATTTGTCGCTGGTTTTACCCAGTGGGGCGTCCACCGGGGAAATCAGTTATGTCAGTCCGATTAGATCCATGCGATTCGGTAATATTGCGGTATATGCCGAATACAGTCAGCCCAGTCATTATAATGAAAATCAGGAAATATTCTTTCAGATAAAAGCCATTAACGGTGTTTTACCTTCCGGGCAATGGATTATAAATGTACGCGCCGGAAAAATTGTGGAAGGGAAATTTGATATTTGGCTGCCTGTTACGGAAGAAATTACAACCGGCACGGGTTTTAACGCTCCGGATCCACTGTCTACAATCACTCTGCCCGCCACGAGCTTTAGAGTTATAAGTGTGGGCGGCTATGATTACCGAATAAATGCCATAGCGGCGTTTTCGGGCAAGGGTTATACACGCACGGGAATGATAAAACCCGATTTGGTCGCGCCCGCGGTTAATATTACGGCCGCAAAAAGAAACGGCGGCTATGATACATATTCCGGGACCAGTATCGCGGCCCCGTTTGTAACCGGTTCGGTCGCTTTGATGATGCAATGGGGTATAGTGGACGGCAATGATCCGTTTCTGTATGGGCAAAGGGTAAAGGCGTTTCTAAAGATGGGGGCCGCCAGGGCGATAGGGCGCGAATTTCCGAATGAGTCTTGGGGTTATGGCGCCTTATGCCTGAGTAATACAATGAATGAAATGGTTAGATATCAGACTCTATAGGAGGTTAAAAAAGTATGCGAGCTTTTATCAGGAAGGGATATTTCATACCGGACACAGGTAGGTTGCAAGTCGGGGTTTACAGAATTGATCCCGGCAGCCCGGCAGGGCAGGCCAGAGTGCGCGTATTACAACATGGCCGCCCCGAAACCATAATAGATGAATTGTATACGGATGAATCCGGCCAAACTCCGGAAATAACGCTGCCTACTCCGCCGTTGGATTATTCGTTGGAGGAGGCGAATTTTGCTCAGCCTTATTCTGAATATGATATAGAGGTTGAATTGGATGGTTACGATAGATTGTATGTCGACGGCGTGCAGATCCTTCCAACGTGTTTGGCGTTACAGCCTGTAAATATTCATCCGCTGGACGCGCCGACTCCGGATTTGGATTTTATTTCTATACAGCCTCAAACGTTATTCGTGACGTACCCTCCAAAGATACCCGAGCCGGATGTTAAAGAATTGCCTCCATCGACTGGGTTTGTTGTATTGCCGGAACCCATCGTGCCCGAAACTATCGTGGTGCATAATGGACTTCCGACAAACGCTTCGGCGCAAAATTATTGGGTGCCGTATAAAGATTATATTAAAAATGTGGCGAGCTGTGAAATATATGCCACCTGGCCGGAGGAATGTATAAAAGCAAATGTCTTGGCTATTATTTCCTTTACTTTGAATAGGGTTTTTACCGAATGGTATAGATCAAAGGGCTATTATTTTACAATAACTAACTCGACACAATATGATCACGCGTTTAATTACGGTAGAAATATCTTTGAGGAAATATCAGTTATAGTGGATGAAGTATTTTCCAGTTATATAACGAAACCTGGTATTCGTCAGCCGTTGTTTGCGCAGTATTGTGACGGCAAACGCTCAAGTTGTCCTAATTGGATGACGCAGTGGGGTTCAAAAGACTTGGGGGATCAGGGTTACTCGGCGCTGGAGATATTACAGCACTTTTATGGCAGCGATGTTTATATCGCGAGAGCCGAAAAGGTTGAAGGAACTCCGATGTCTTATCCAGGCGTAGAATTGGTTAACGGATCTAGCGGTATGCCGGTAAGGGCTATTCAGGAGCAGTTGAATGTAATTTCCAATAATTATCCGGTGATTGGAAAGTTGAGGGTTGACGGGCAATACGGTGGATCGACCATAGGAGCTGTGGAAGCCTTCCAAAAAGTCTTTAAGTTACCTGTGACAGGGAGGGTGGACTATGCGACATGGTATAAAAT
>JAISRJ010000304.1 GCA_031273705.1 Clostridiales bacterium | reverse complement strand
GTTTGTTCACTGGCCGCTTTGTTCTGCCATATAACAAACGGACATTTATACAGCCGTGAAATCCATTCAAAAGATTCGTCCGGTTCTCCGGGGATAAGGGCATTGTAAATTTCGGTCGTAAAACTTGGCAGATGATCGCCATACATGACCAGCACTACAGGCTCAGGTCTGTCATTTAAATAAGTAACCAGATTATTCAGTTCTCTGTCGGCGTCAATCATACCGACGATGTAATTCGCCAGCGCGTCTTGCGCCTTTTCGGAGAGATTAAGAGTTGTGTCGAAGTTTTTTTCGGCGTTATATTTGCCTGGATACGGTCCATGATTTTGTATAGTAACGCAAAATTCAAAGAATGGAATATCCGGCGCTAATCGCATATGTTTATCGTATTCATCGATTATCTTCTTAATAGTCTGCTTCTCTGTAATATACATGCCTCGGGTGTCGGATGTGTCAAAATACTCAGAAGCCAGAAAGTCAGAAAACCCCAGGTATTTATATACGTTATTTCTGTTATAAAACCATCCAAAACCGGGATGCAGCGCGATATTGTCATAACCAAGCCGCGAAAGGTACGTCGGAAGAGCGTCCATAGGATTTGTTACAAGATTGTATGTGTATGCCGTCGCGCGAAAATGCCGCGTATTAAGCCCGGTAAAAATATCAAACTCCGTGTCCGCCGTACCCCCGCCGATATTTGGAACGACAATGTACCCGGTTATGGAATCGTCGGCAATCCGTTTATAATTAGCCATTGGATCGGTTCGGTCGTCAAAATTTAGTTCGGGATTTATTAGAATATCAGAAAATGCTTCGGCAAGTATCAGAATAACATTCGGCTTTACAAGTTCGGGGGTTTGAAAATCTATGGGGACAAATTCAGCCAAGCGGCGTTCTATTTCCGGTTTGTCACTGTTATAATTATCAGGTATGACTATTCTGTCGGTGTTTAAAGTATATAAAAAACTATAGAGAAAGCCCTTTGATTGAAAATTATCGGTTGTATTGTAAACGTTGCCCACCATATATAAATCATCGTAAATGGCGGAATTGGATAAGACAGTTTTATTTACCACCGCCAGGTTAACGATAGATACAGCCACGCAGATACAACGCAGCATAAGATTCATCGGTTTGTTGCGAATAAAAATTACGCACACGATTAATAGCGCAAGAAAAACGACGACACTAATCACAAGCGACACAAAGATAGTTATGTCCAGGCTGCGGGCAATGCCCAAAAGTTCGTTTCCTAGCATAAGATCATATGGTTTGAAGGGATCCTGACGAATATTTATCATATTTCTGTTAACAGCGGAGAAGAGTATGACGACAGCGCCGGATATGCCGCAAGCTATTACAACGTTATTAAAGACAAAATAAATTAATAGGATCACAGAAATAATCGGTATCCAGTTAAGAAAAAAAGTTAAATATCCGGATTCCCTGACGCAAACCCAAGTTTCGACAATCGAAGCGGGCTGAATAGCGAAAACAACAAGCGCAAGCGCTAATGACGCCACTAGAATCAAGCCAAAACTAACTAACATGTTGAGTTTAATGTAATGTGTTCGTTCTTTCAAGTCCGGCACTCCCTTTATCGTAAATGTATGGTTCACCCTTATATTCTAGCCAAAAATCTTGTTTTGAACTATGACGTAATTTTTGTCGGATGAAGTATAACATAATTACACAAAAATTGGGAGGATAATTTGGCAAAGTGTAATTTGGCAAAGCGCTAGATCTACTTATGATAAGATTGGTTATGAATAATCTTATAAGCACGATAAATTTGTTCTAACAGAAGCACGATTTGCGCGTCGTGCGAAAGCGGAATGACTGATAAAAGCAGACTTTCATCAAAGTTTAAATTATATGTTTGCTGCCGCTTTATTAAATCACAAAAATCGGTAAAAAAAACCACGCGGCGTATATCAGCGCCGCGCCGCTCAAAGTTTTGTATTTTTTGCGCAAAATCCTCCGAGGATATAACAGTACCATCTGACGATAGTTTAATATAATAATCGGCGTCAGTTTTTATTCTAGGTTTGGTCACACGACTGATTCTGCAAAATCGGCTCAATCTCTTCTCGTATTCCTCAGCCGCCTCATTATAAAACGAACGCGGTTTTTCTTTTGGAACTATTATGTTAAATATCATAAAAAACGTCCTTCATACTGTACATACCGGGAGGTTTACTTACTAAAAATTGCGCCGCAATCAACGCTCCAGCCGCGAATACATCCCTGGACAGGGCTGTATGTCTCAATTCAATAATTTCGTCATGCCCGGCGAAAATAACATCATGCTCACCGACAATAGTCCCACCGCGGATAGAAGATATGCCTATCTCATTAGTCGAACGTTTTTCACGCCTTGCGGAACGGTCGCATATATATGTAAAATCTCCGCTGGAATTTATAGAGTCCGCCAACATAATCGCGGTACCGCTGGGCGCGTCAAGTTTTTTGTTATGGTGTTTCTCCAAAATCTCTATATCAAAACCCGCGTCCGAAAGAGTTTTTGAAACGCGTCTTAAAACAGCCGCTATCATATTTATGCCCAACGACATATTTGCGGAGCGCAGAATCGGAAACTGTTTAGCGGCTTTAGAAATAAGTTCATTAGACGCCTCGCTCAAACCGGTTGTACAAATAACCATTGGCATCCGACGGTCCAAGTTCCATTCAACCAGCTCCGGCACAGCCGAAGCGGTCGAAAAATCCACAATTACATCCGCGGGCATAGCACATTCATTCGGGGCCGTGTACGCCGGAAACTCAAATGAGCGATTCGGCACTTTAGAGTCAATACCGGCTACAATTTCCATAGCGGAATTACCGGCGGCAG
>JAISRJ010000241.1 GCA_031273705.1 Clostridiales bacterium | reverse complement strand
TCCGCGAAGGCGTCGCAACCCGCGTAGCCGCATCCGCCGTCGTTGGCTCCGGGCAGAGCTTCACGAAGCAGAGGAAGTTTTGGGTCGGTCTCCACGCGAAGCTTTACAGAAGCAATGCTTAATCCAAGGCCGAACAGCAATCCCATTCCGCCCAGCACCAGCACCGCCGGCAAAATCCCAGACACTCAAAGTCCCCCTCTACAATTTTATCAATCCGGTAAATCCCAAAAACGCCACGGACATTAACCCAGCCGTGATAAGGGCAATAGGAAAACCTTCAAACGCCTTTGGTATATGGTTTTTTGCGATTCGTTCACGAATACTCGCAAAGAGCACTATAGCCAGAGTAAATCCGATAGCGGCGCCCACGCCATGAATAATAGACGTAATAAAATCATAATGATTATCCCGATTAAGCACTGTCACGCCCAACACGGCGCAATTGGTTGTTATAAGAGGCAAATAAATGCCCAAAGCCTGATAAAGAGACGGACTGGATTTTTTAATAAACATCTCAACCAATTGAACCAGCGCCGCTATAATAAGAATATAAGCTATGTTATAAAGGTAACCCAAATCCAAAGGCTGAAGAATATATCGCTCGACTATGTAAGTTGCGGCGGATGCGAGAGCCATAACAAATGTAACCGCAATGCCCATTCCCAACGCGGTTTCTACTTTTTTGGAGACGCCCAGAAACGGACAAATGCCTAGAAATCTATTAAGAACAAAGTTATTTACCAAGACGGCGCTTATAAAAATCAACAATGTTTGCATGAGCCGCCCTCCCGCGATTTACTTGGTTGCTTTGCTTTTAGAGCGTTAAGTCCAGCCATCAGAGCGCCCAACGTTATAAACGCGCCCGGCGGTAAAATCATAATTATCGTGCGAGGGAAAAATTCCGGTAAGATTGCAATATCAAACAAACTGCCCGCGCCAATCAGCTCACGCACGCAACCGATTATAAATAGGGCGGAGGTAAACCCCAGTCCCATACCGATTCCGTCCAAAGCGGACGCGACAACGTTATTCTTGGAAGCGAATGCCTCGGCTCTCGCCAGGATAATACAGTTTACCACTATAAGCGGAATGAATATTCCCAAGGCG
The DNA here is from genome assembly GCA_031273705.1 of Clostridiales bacterium. Lineage (GTDB taxonomy): Bacteria > Bacillota > Clostridia > Lachnospirales > WQUN01 > JAISGK01. Next base: position 4,783 of record JAISRJ010000241.1, on the reverse strand, counting down.
GCGTTCAGACTAGGCAGATACGCCTGTAAAAGAAATTGCACTATCGTGACAAAAGTCGAAATAACCACGACAAAGGCTGGTATGCGCACAGTCGCGGGTATGAAATTTCTAAGCAGTGAAATAACCAGGTTAGAAAAGGTCAACACCATTGTGGAAGCGATTCCCATACCCAGGCCGTTAATGGCCGAGGTAGTAACCGCCAGAGTCGGACACATGCCAATCGCCTGTACGAATATCGGGTTCTCTTCTAACAGTCCATTCCTTAAAATTTTTATAGGATTCATTGATTATTTTCCACCTCCCGGCAACGACGAAACGAATATCAAAGCGCTGTTAACGCCGTTTGTAACAGCCGTACTAGTGATAGTCGCGCTGGTGATAGCCTGAATCTCGTTACCAGCGGGCGCGGATTTTGAAACAGTCAACGCCTGTGATTTATCTTTATACTGATCCAAAAAAGGAGCGTTTGCGGCGTTTGCCCCCAAGCCGGGGGTTTCCGTGTGGTTTAGTATTTGAACGCCTTGGATTACTTTATCCGCGTTAACGCCGACTAATAAATCCACTGCCCCACCATACCCCACGGACGAAGTAAACACCGCGTATCCGATAAATTCGCCTTGCGCGTACACTGAGAGAACGCGGGAAACCAATTCACTTTCTATGACTTCTTCTTTAGATTCATCAGCATTCGCGAAAATAGAGCTTATAGCGGCGGCTTCGCCTTCTTTCTGCCGTTCTGCTATCGGATCAAGCGTGACATCCCGCACAAAACCCAATAGCGCCGCCGCTATGGCCGTGATTACCAGCAAGCGAACAGTAGGGTTTAATATGTCCTTCACATTCATAATTTTTGCCCCGCTTTCTTTGTTCCGAATACTCTCGCGGCGCAGTATTTATCCAGAAGCGGAACAAATAGATTCATTATCAATATACTATATGAAACTCCTTCGGGATACCCGCCGTAATTTCTTATAACCACCGTCAAGATCCCGCAGCCGACGCCCATTATTATTTTCCCCCAATCATTCACCGGCGACGTCGCGTAATCCGTAGCCATAAAAAACGCTCCCATCATTAAACCGCCCGCCAGAATTTCGTACCAGCCAGCCCCTGTCATAAATCCGTTTCGGCCTAACACGGTACTTAAAATAAATACTGTTCCGATATAAGTCGCGGGCACCCTCCAACTGATTATCTTGCGGGCCAAAAGATATATTCCGCCCGCTATCAAGGCTAGGGCGCAAGTTTCGCCGATACATCCGGCTGTGTTGCCCAAAAGAGCGTTTAGAACATCGTTGGAGGAGAGTATGTAGCCGGGATCTTCTTTTATAATAGACAGAGGCGTGGCGGTGGCAACCGCGTCGAAGCCAAACGGGCTGGCAGTCGTCCATGTACTCGCCATTTGAGGAGTGTACGCCGCCATCAAAAACGCGCGAGCCGCCAAGGCGGGGTTCATAAAATTCTGCCCCAATCCGCCGAAAAGCTGCTTTGTAATGACAATAGCAACAAACGCCCCGACTATAGCCATCCAGAACGGCGCTGTCGGCGGCAGATTAAAGGCAAGCAATACGCCGGTTACAACTGCGCTTAAGTCTGTTATGGTATTCGGCCGTTTTGTTAAGCGAAAGTACAAATATTCAAAACCCACACAAGCGGCGACGGTTAAAACAATCAGTCCCAGCGCTTTCAGACCAAAATAATAAACCGCCATAATCGCCGACGGGGTAAGGGCTATAAGTACGTCGCGCATAATTTTTTCGATCGTGTCGTCAGATAATATGTGCGGCGTAGAAGTTACCAGGTATCGATTATCCATTAAAATCCCTCCGTCAACGTTTTCTGGCCGCCAACGCCGTGCGCCGCGCCGCGCGAATCGACTGCGCCAGATAGCGTTTGGACGGACAAACAAAAGAGCAAGAGCCGCATTCTATACAATCCAGACCGTGATTCTTAATAAATTCCTCGTCTTCGCCGTAAATTACATTTTGGTTTAACACCAGCGGCATCAAACGCGCCGGGCAGTGATCAACACATCGACCGCAGCGAATGCAATCCCGTTCAGGAGGAAAGTTCGCTTCGGCTTTCGTAAAACAGAGGAGAGCGGACGATGTTTTGGTCACAGGCACATCCAGAGTATACATAGCAACGCCCATCATGGGTCCGCCTGAAACAAGTTTGTAAGGTTCCTGTGTAAAACCGCCGATTCTGTCAACCAACGAACGATAACTCATGCCCAGCCGAACTTCGTAATTGCCCGGATTTTTAACCACACCACCGGCGACCGTAACAATCCTCCGCACGAGAGAACGCTTTCTATGTACCGCGCGTTCGATTGCTATTACCGTATCCACATTGCAGACTACGCAGCCTACATCCGCGGGCAGACCGCCGGAAGGCACCTCTCTCTTGGTCAACGCGTATATAAGCTGTTTTTCCGCGCCTTGAGGGTACTTGGTTATAACCCTGGCTATTTGAATACTTGATTCATTCCGTATATGCCGCGCCAGCTCATCAATAGCGTTTTGCTTGTTGTTCTCGACAGCTATTATTCCCGTGGCGTCGTCAAACAAAGTTAAAATAATCTTCAAACCGCTGATAAGCCTTTCCGCGTCTTCCAGCATCGCTCTGTGGTCTGTGGTAAGATACGGCTCGCATTCCGAACCGTTGACGATTACATGTTTTACGATTTTCCCCGGCGGAGGATTCAGCTTAATGTGCGTCGGAAAACCCGCGCCACCCAATCCAACCACGCCCGCCTCACGGATAAGGCTCAAAGTCTCTTTTCTGGAAGGAGTAGGAGCATTGGCTGTCCGTGTAAACGGATTATCCAGTCCGTCATTCTCTATAACTACCGCCTTACAGGTAATACCGGTCGGCGTAAGAGCAGTCCGAATCTCTTTTACAACGCCCGAAACACTGGCGTGTACAGGAGCGGACATAGGTTTGTCGCTGTCTCCGACCTTTTGACCCAGCAGAACCGATTCGCCGGCGGCGACAACCGGTTCGCAAGGCGCGCCCAGATGTTGAACCATGGGGCAAGTCATCAGCTCACCGACGGCAGGCAAAATTTTTTCGGTTGGCTTGAAGTCGGTCTGTCGCTTATGATCGTGGGGATGAATACCTCTAGGAAACGTGAAGGTTGAAATCTTCAAAAAAGCACCTCCGAACGCATAATATCCGTCAATCCTTCCCCAATGTTCTCCTTTATCCAATGGGCAACCGACGGTGTATCAAACGGGACGCCATCCAAAATGGATTTTATCTTAACCGTTGATAATTGATAAGCTCGGCCGTTATAACGGTGAGTATAGTACACATTAATTTCGGAATGGGAGCTAATCAGCTCTTGAATAGTACTGGGTATATCTCCCAAAGACGGTCTGTCGGCATGATAGTATTGCAGGGCAGCCGAAACTTTAAATCCGCCCGAGCCGGCGAAGCGATTCGAGGCGGTTTTTTCCCGCTCTACGGAAAGACTGCCGCCGCAGGCATCGCAAATAAGCTTAAAAAATGGCGCGGCCAATGACGGGGGCTTGCGGAGGGACTCCGCGTCGGGAAAAATTCTTCGATTATCTTTTATAATAATGAACAACAAATCATTCGCCGGCTCTTCGTTTATTTCAATAATCAACTCTGTAGCCCCATTATCAATAGTGTCCCGCGCCAAGTCGCGAATATGCGCGGATATTTCTTTTATCAAATCAAACACCTCTGAAATTTTTTAGCAGATCGTGAACGCAGAGTTTCCCATCATTGGATTTTTGTGACAGATTTTTGTGACAGATAGTCGCTGGCATAAAAACTTTTGACAAGCGAGATTTATTATAACATAATAGAAAAGTGTTTCAATAACAAAAGCACCGGCTGTAACAAAAGCACCGGCAATAACAAAAACGCCAGCAATTTAAACTGGCGTTTAGGAATTTTGGAAACAAATGAAAGGCGCCAGTCGGATTTGAACCGGCGATAAAGGTTTTGCAGACCTCCGCCTTACCTCTTGGCTATGGCGCCGAAGAATGGATAGTATAATAGCAGGCAAAAATAAAACTGACTCGTAGGGGAATCGAACCCCTGTTACAGCCGTGAAAGGGCCGTGTCTTAGCCGCTTGACCAACGAGCCATAAAACCAAAATAATCGCTTTCGTCACGGTCGGGCTTCATTCTATAATAATAAACAAGAGTTGTCAATAATTATTTTTTGGGTTGTTCATTGGGTTTGGGTACACCGGTTAAGCAAAACGCACGGTACCCGCCGTTTTACTTAACCGGTTTAATTACGCCGATAAGAGGGAAGTGGTTTTATAGCCAAGTACTTTGAATATTTGGAGGAAACGGCGGCGCCAGGCAGTGGATTTACTTTATTCGGTACGGCTCATATTATATGGATGGCCGCCATAGTTTTATTCGTGCTGCTCATGTGTTTTATTTATTATCATCTTAACGAACGGCCGCAGGTTAATATGCTGCGTGTAACGGCCGGAATTATCTTTATCTCCGAACTTGTGCGCCAAACATCATTTGTTATACTTATTCCGGTCTACCCAATCTCGCAGCTGCCCTTACATTTATGCGGCTTGAGTATCTTTATAGAATTAATTCACGCGATAAAACCCAATAGGACCACCGGTGAGATATTATATTCTCTTGTTCTGCCGGGCGCGACAGCCGGATTGCTGTTTGCCAATTGGACTATGTATCCGTTGTTAAGCTATCAGAGCATCCAGAGTTTTGCCGCTCATGGATTACACGTTTCGTTTGTAATAATGCCGCTGTGTTGCGGCGT
>JAISRJ010000225.1 GCA_031273705.1 Clostridiales bacterium | reverse complement strand
TAGAATCACTTTCATTTTATCGCGTGGCGAGATACCCTCCGCGCCGGTTTTATCGGCATAGCATTTTAAATTGAAAGTGCCAAAATGCTCGTTCTTCAAAGTCTTTTTTAAATCCGACAGATTATAATATTTGTCGGCCAGGCGTTGCTTCAGACACACGCAGCGTTTGTTATCTACAAAGCCGGTGTCTTGGCATATATTACATTTGTATTCTAAATTCAGATAATCCGTTCCAAAAGAATTTTCGGCCAGCAGATGTTTTTTTTCCGCTATAAGTTCCGAAAGCTCTCGTTTCGGATCGGGGTTTATATTTTCGGAGTTATGAGATAAAATCTCCCGCGCGAATTTTAAACCGATAAGTTTTAACTGCCGTTCTATTTCCGCTATGCGAGGAACCTGAATATAAACAGCGCGTCTTTTTTCTTCCAGCCGCGCTTGTGAAATTTCTCTATCGCGCTCATACTCGCGCATAACCTCTTTAAACGCGGTTCTATAACCCATTTTACAACTCTCTTTCAGCAAATGCGCGCGAAGAAGCCCCCGGCTTTAGCTATGGGGAGGAAAGCGCGCTAGTGCATATTTTTCAGCAGTTGTTCCTGTTCCAGTCGTTCCAATTCTTCGTAGTCTCGCTGGCGAGGATTAAAATTAACAAAACGGTTCTTCTTCTCCACTTTGAAGGAAGGTTTTTTAACGCGGGTTTCAGCGAAGGCTGTTTTCTCTCGTTTGATGGACTCTATGCTGTGGATATTTTTTTTATCCCAATCTTCCAGAATTTTATCCACATAGGTTATCTTTGGTCTGCCAAGCTGTATGGCGGTAATGTCGCAGGCTTCTACAATTACCTCTATCGGCATACGGTAAGTATAAAGCCATTTATCTATATAACGCTTTTGGGACACGGACGGCTGCCCGGAACCGCCCAGAGCGGACATAATATCCTTGTAGTCGTGGTTCATGGCTTTTACATACTCGCGGGCGTTGGTTAGCGTGGTCACGCCGTTTTCTACCCAGTCTACGGCTACCTTTTCTATGTATCTAAGATCACGATGGTCATGATCCACACAATATTCAAACAAAAATTCTATAACTTCGATAGGCAGGCGCAGCCAATCGTAAAACCCAAAGATAACGTTTAGATCGTTATAGGTAAGTAATTTGCCCATCATCCGTTCCGCGTATTTGAACAGATCCTTTATATCCCGGCTTTGCTCCTGATAAATCTCCAGCTCTTTCACCGCGTATTGAGGTTTTGTCGCCCGAATCACAGGGTTCGAGACTTTCAGACCCTTCGAGCGCTGGTTTTTTTTTTGTTCAACAGGAATGGACAGAAATACGACGTCCAGTTGTTCGTTTAGCTTGCCGATCTGAACCAAGCCCTGTTTTTCCCAATATTTCCAGGCGTTTTCAACATCGGACTCTAATATATTAAGGTTTTCGGCCAGTTCGGAAGTAGAAAGTCCGCCGCCGCCCCCGGCGCAAAGGCGTATTCCATATATATAGATTAACGCGTAGACGGGGTTGGCTTTCATCATATAATTATCTATAAAGGCGTTAGGTATCGGAGTATCATTATATTCGTGGCGAATGGTCATGTTGATATTGCTCATTTTTATCCCCCTGATCCGAAAACAAAATCCTATCGTGCTATAGCCAGAGTATAGTCTAGCTCAAAACGTGAGTTTTGGACAGAGAAAAGTTACCCACAGGATCTGTGGGTAACTTTTGAAGGATCGAATTTAGGCAGCTTGATCTTTGCCCAACGCACGGGCAAAACCCAGGTTAAATGTTTTTTTGCGCGAATTTTATTAATATTAAGCCCCCCTGTGGACAAATATTTTTTTATTATTGTCTATGTGATAAAAACAAGGGTCGCGGCACTTATGTTATAGATAAAACACCGCCGTTCGATGTTCTGTTTTTTTATTCCGAGTATATTCGCAGGTTATCCAGCCGTTTCACGCGCAATTCGTCGAATCGCAATTACGCTGGAGAGTGTAGCGTGTTATACTTGTTGTACAGCACTTGATTAAATAGTGGCAAGCGTGTATTATATCCCCAGTGATTAAGCACGGGTTAAGCATGGATTAAAAAAATGGAGGCTGAAAAATGTTTCGATCAGGATTTGTAACACTGATTGGCAGACCGAATGTGGGCAAATCCACGTTAATGAATTTGATCGTGGGGCAAAAAATCGCCATAATATCAAATAAGCCACAGACGACTCGCAATAAAATAATGAGTATTTATTCTGATAATGAATACCAGATTATCTTTTTGGATACGCCAGGCATTCATAAACCAACGTCCAAGTTGGGTGAATACATGGTAAAGACCGCGGAAAACGCAATGAATGAAGTGGACTGTATTCTATATCTTGTAGAGCCGCGAAGGGCTTCTAACGGGGATAAAAAAATAATCAGCCGTCTATCCGGAATAAACACGCCGGTTTTACTGGTGATAAATAAGATAGATACAGTAGAAAAACCCGCGCTGCTGGAGATAATAGACGATTATCGCTCACTGTATGAGTTTTCGGAAATATTTGCAATCTCCGCTTTACGCGCCGAAAACACGGACGAACTGCTGGCGGCAATAAAAAAACTTCTTCCGGAGGGTCCAAAGTATTTTCCGGAAGATGTAATCACAGATCAGCCGGAGCGACAAATAACAGCTGAATTGATTCGTGAAAAGGCGCTGTACTATCTGCGCGATGAAGTTCCTCACGGCTTGGCTGTCGAGGTATCCCAAATGAAGACCAGAGAAAATAAAGCGTTGATAGATGTAGACGCCACAATTTACTGCGACAAAGAAACCCACAAGGGTATTATAATAGGTAAAAATGGTTCTATGCTAAAAAAAATCGGCGCGACAGCCAGACAAGACATAGAACGCCTTCTAGGCTCACCGATTTTCCTTCAGCTATGGGTCAAGGTAAAAAAGGATTGGAGAAACAGCGATTTTTATCTTCGTAATTTTGGCTATGATCAAAAAAGCAATCAATCATAGTTATGGTTCACACTGCATATTTCAACTATTTTTAATTTGATTATTATCAGGCTTTATTGGGCAAGTTAAGATAATCTATCTATAAAAATATGTTTCACAATCGGTGTCATGTAAATAAGGGGGAGTGGGAAACTATTGCCGTACAAGAGCTTTAGAAAGTTAAAAATAGGCTCAAGATTAATCTTGAGTTATTCTATCATAGCTATTTTGTTGGTCAGTACTACAATGACGGGGATTATTATTGTATCAAATTTAGCAAACACAATGGAGGATAGTCACGATTCTGTCCTTGTTCCCGATAGTTATATGATTCGATTCGCGATTCCATACGGGCAAGTGCGCTCTTCCATGAGAGACATAGGTCGATCTACAACGCCCGAAGATAATGAAAGTCATAAACAGGCGCTTCATGATAAACTTCAAATAGTAAATGAACAGATGAATGGTTATTTAAATAATTTAGAACAATTATCCAATCGCGATCCCGAAGAATACGAGGCTGTAAAGACAATGGTCGATACATTGGCCGTATACACTGATATTGTTGAGAACAAACTGATTCCGGCGGCTATGGCAAATAAAAACGAGGATGTTTTTAAAATAATATCCGATGATTTGAAAGAGCCCGGTATTGTTTTGAGGAATCAGATAGATATTTTAACTAATCTTACGGAAATTCACGGTAAGCAATTCGTGGCTAACGCAAATAATCAATTGGATAATAGTATTCTTATTCTAAGTATATTGCTGGTTATAGATTTGGCAATGATGGCGGCGTCGGCTTACTTAATCACAAATTCTATAGTTTCGCCTGTGCGAAAGATTGTTAAAAACGCGGATAAAATTTCGGAAGGTGGTCTCGACGTAGCTTTTGATGTTAATCACGATGATGAAATTGGTGTGATTAGCCGGAAGTTTAATGATGTCGCTTCCATTCTAAAGGAACTTATTCGCTCTTTGGATGAAATGGCAGCTGAACACGCGGCAGGTAACGTTAATAAGTATATGGATGAGTCCAAACTTGTCGGAGTATTTAAAGAAGTAACAGTCAAAGTCAATGAAATGGTCAGAGGGTATGTGCTGCATGTCGCGGATATTAGTAAATGTATAATGGCTTTTGGAGAAGGGGATTTTACCGTTCCATACAACCAAATAGCTTCTCGTGCCGCGGTCGAAGGTTTGCGGGAAAATTTGCTGGGAATAAAGAATGAGATCTCTATGCTTACAACCTCCGCGATTCAAGGCAATTTAAGCGCTCGATCCAACGCGGCGTCATTTCGTGGAAGTTGGGCGGAACTGCTGTTTGAGCTGGATAAAGTGCTTAATGCTATGATAACCCCGATTGATGAGGCTTCTGATGTGTTGCGTAATATATCCGCCGGTGATTTTAATGTTGAAATGAGCGGCGAATATAAGGGCGATTTTGCTAGCATCAAAAATTCACTTAATGGCATTATAAATCATGTTTCGGAATATATAAGCGATATTTCGCGAGTATTGGATGAAATAGCAAACACTAACCTGAATCTATCTATAAGCAAGGAATATATTGGGGATTTTGGGCGTATTAAGAAATCATTTGAGGTTATTATCGCGCATTTGAGTGAGGTTATTGGCAGTATTAATAATACTATTCATACGGTTTTGTCAAGATCTCATCAAATAGCGGATATCAGCGCTCAATTATCGCATGGGACTCGACAGCAAGCTATCGCGGTGGAAGATATAAATACTAGGGTAAGAAATATTTTGAACCAGGCGGATCATTCGACCGCGATTGCTATTAACGCGAATAATGTAGCCGATAAGGTGCAAAAAAACGCCGACATGTGCAAAAATGACATGCAAAACATATTAGGCGCCATGCAAGAAATAAATAACGCGTCGGATAATATCTCGCTTATAAATCGTGTCATATCCGATATTTCTAAGCAAACGAATTTGCTGGCTGTAAATGCCGCCGTTGAAGCCGCCCGCGCCGGACAATTTGGTAAAGGATTCGCGGTAGTTGCCGAAGAGGTGCGCAGTTTGGCGGATAAGAGCCAAAACGCGGCAAAAGAGACTAATATTTTAGTAGAGGGGACTGTCGATAAAATAAATAGCGGGATTGATTTGACAAAAAAGGCGTCGAGTAATTTGAACGCGATTCTGTCACAGGTATCCGGAGTATCGACCATGATAGAAGAGATTACCGTGGCTTTAAAAGCTCAGGAAGAAGACATTAAGGCAGTGAAAGAAGGTGTATCTCGCATATTGGATGTAACCCATACCAGCAGTGCCGCCGGTGAGGAAACACATGAGGCGGCGGAGATGTTGTCTTCTCAAGCGCAATCGCTAAAAAGCAAGATGAGCGCTTTCAGGCTGCCCGACCAAAGACACTCTAACATTTCATAGAAAATTCTTTGGCATATGTCGAAGGATTTTTGTTTTTGATTTTTTAACCCTGATTGACTGGAAGGCGGCTGATTTCTGGCAATCAGGGTTAAAAGATTACACTACATATGTTATAATGACAGTGAAAGTTTTTATGAAAACACAAGCGCCATTCGGCGCAAGCGGAAACCAGCGTATTTACGCACAATTTAAGACCTTGTCGAGCCGCCTGCGACTCCAAGCTGAAGCGCCCTGGCGCTAAGGCGGGTTACTTCTCGGCAATCAGGGTTAAAAAAAGGGAGAGTAAAAACTTGGCAATGGACGTTAGCGATGTTAAGAAAAAGATCAGTTATAGCGCCATGCAGCCCACGGGCTTGCCCCACCTGGGGAACTATTTGGGAGCGTTAAAAAATTGGGTTTCACTGCAAGACGAGTACCGCTGCATTTATTGCATAGCGAATCTGCATTCTATAACCGTTAGGCAAGATCCTGTTAACCTGCGCAAGCGCACGAGAGATTTATTTATGCTGTACCTTGCAATGGGTATAGACCCCAAACGATCTCTGCTGTATTTTCAATCGGCAGTACCGCCCCACGCGGAATTGGCTTGGATTCTTAACTGTTATACCTATATGGGTGAACTGGGCCGCATGACACAGTATAAGGATAAATCTCAAAAGCACTCCGATAACATCAACGCCGGACTTTTCTCATATCCTGTATTAATGTCGGCGGATATTCTATTGTATTCCTCCGATGTTGTGCCTATCGGGGAAGATCAGAGGCAGCATTTAGAAATTTGCCGGGACATTGCCAGTCGGTTTAATAATATTTACGGCGATGTGTTTGTTGTGCCCGAAGCATATATAGGTAAAATTGCCGCGCGTGTGATGGGCTTGCAAGAGCCTGAAAAGAAAATGTCGAAGTCCGACGGCGATAACGAAAATAATCTGGTTTATCTGCTGGATAAACCAGAGGTAATTATTTCTAAGTTTAAACGCGCAGTCACCGATTCCGGCAATGAGATAAAGTACGCTCCCGATAAACCGGGGATAAGCAATCTGCTTTCGATATACTGCGCCGTTACGGGCGAAAAGCCGGAAGCCGCCGAATCTAAGTTTGCGGGCAAGGGGTACGGCGATTTCAAACTAATTGTAGGTGAAACAGTGGCGGAGAGCGTTCGCCCTATTCAGCAAAAGTTTAATGAGCTAAGTAAAAACAAAGATTATGTAGACGCTCTTATTCGTTCCAATACAGAGCAAACGAATGCACTTGCTCAAAGAATGCTTACCAAAGTTAAGAAAAAAGTGGGTTTTCCGATTGTGTAAGTGCGGCAAATGCCATCCGAGTCCGCCCGCAATTCATTTTGTGAATCAAACTGTTTACAAGTATTATAATTTATGGAGGTAGCTGTGAAGAATTTTACTATTCGGCGTTTAGCGATAACCGGGGTTATCGCCGCGCTGTATGTTGTGCTGACTTTAAGTTTATCGTTTATGAGTTTTGAAAGTATACAGTTTCGCGTATCGGAAATACTTAATTTAATGGCATTTATCGATCCCCTGTATGGGGTCGGAGTCATTATAGGTTGCCTTATCTCAAATTTGTTTTCACCACTGGGCCCTATCGATATGATAGTCGGCACACTCGCTACCGCGCTTGCCGTGTTCGCGATTTCCAGAACCAAAAAATTGTTTATAGCCAGCCTATGGCCTATGGTCGCGAATGTGCTTGTGGGAATAGAACTGACGTATATATTCCGCACACCATTGTGGTATAACATTATTACAGTCTGGATTGGTGAATTTGTGGTTGTGTGCTGTCTTGGGTATCCGCTATTTAAACTGCTTTTACAGAATCAACGCGTTTTAAGTATTCTACGTCCCTTAAGGGAAAATACAGAAAATTTACCGACAAATATATTGTGACTTTTTAGATACGCGCTAAAGGTTCCATTAAGTATTTTCGATATATAATTGACTATCC